>JBBSMJ010000110.1:0-5183 GCA_038233235.1 Actinomycetes bacterium
CATCCCGTACGCCGCCTGTCACTCCTGCTCCACGACGTCGTCGGCTCCACCCGACGGCGCCGCGAGGGCGCTGGCCGGTATGCCCAGGACCGCCTCCTCGTCCGGCTTGTGCGCCAAAACCGTGTCCAGGTAGTCCTCCAGGGCACCCGACAGCCCGGCATCCTTGGCCGCCGCCTCGGACATGAACCATCGGTGTTCGAGGACCTCGTGGAAGAACTCGGCCGGCTCCAGCTTGCTGGTGAGGTGGGCGGGGATGGCCGACACGGTCGGCTCGAAGACCTCGGTGAGCCAGTGATGGGCCGCCATGACCTCACTGTGCTGTTGGCCGCGGCCGGCCAGCGTCGCCCGGTAGTGGTCGAGGTCGTTGAGCAGCCGCCGCGCCTGGTTCTCCTGCACGTCGAGGCCGGTCAGCCGGCGCAGGCGGCGATGATGATGGCCGGCGTCGACGACCTTGGGCTGCAGGACGAGACGGGAACCTTCCGCGTCGGTGCCCAGTTGCAGCTCGGCGACATCGAATCCAAGAGAGTTCAGCCGGCGCATGCGAGCATCGACCCGGTAACGCTCGTCGGCGGCGAATTGCTCTTCCCCCGTGAGCTCCGCCCACAATCCCTCGTAGCGGCGCAGCACCTCCGCGGAGGTGTCGTACGGGTCGGTCGCCTCGTCGAGGAGACCTCCCGCCTCCAGGTCCAACAGCTCGCCGAAGACGTTGCCGTGGGCTGTGTCGAGGTCGTAGTAGCGCTGGCCCTGACTCAGCTGGGGATGGAGCTCGCCCGTCTCGGCGTCCACCAGGTAGGCGGCGAAGGCGCCAGCATCGCGGCGGAAGAGGGTGTTGGACAGCGAGCAGTCGCCCCAGTAGAACCCCGCGAGGTGCAGTCGCACGAGCAGCACGACGAGCGCGTCGAGCAGCCGGTTCGTCGTCTCCGGGAGCAGCTGGCCGGAGAAGAGCGCCCGGTAGGGGAGTGAAAAGGACAGGTGCCGAGTCATGAGGACGGGGTCGATCGGGGCGCCATCCCGCGTCGTACGCCCCCGGATCACTCCTACCGCGGAGACGGTCGGCACGCCCCGCCGCTCCAACTCGCGGAGCAACCGGTACTCCGTCTCGGCGAGCTGCGGGCTCGCCTCCTTGACGGCGAATACCCGTTGCCCGACCCGGACGAAGCGTACGACGTGACGGGACAGCCCGCGGGGCAGCGCCACCAAGCGCTCCGGCGGCCACTCCGCGAGGGGGATGTGCCACGGCAGATCCAGCAGCGCCGGGTCGATCGGCGCAGCGGTGATCTGCAGCGGCATACCGCCATCCTGCCCGTTGGCCGGTCCGGTGATCAGCCCGCTCACCTCGCCGCGGGCTCGTGGCGCACTGACCGGGATGCGCTGCCCGAGCGCTTCGGTGTGGCAGTCTTGAACGCAGTATGAACGCTGAGAGCTCTCTCACCGCCTCGACACCGGCTGCCCTCACCGAGGGAGTGGCCGGTGGCGACGAACCGAGCTCCCCCGGCGCGCGATTGGATTTCCCGCCGCCTGGTGAGATGCGACCCATCATCACCGAACACCCGACGCCGCAGTCGCGCGCCGTAGTGCGCCCGATGACCGCGTCTGACCTGACGACCACCGCGGTCCTTCACCGTGAGCTGCTGCCCCACGGCCTCTTCCCGCTGCTCGGTGACCGCTTCGTCGTGCGCTGGCACGAGACCTATCTGCGCAGTGACAACGCCTGGGCGGCGGTGGCGACGCGGGGCGACAGCCCCGAGGTGGTCGGCTTCCTGCTCGGGGACATCGACCATCGCCGCTACCTCGCAGACGTATTGGCCGACCACCGCCGTGACCTGCTCCGGCTGGGAGTGGCAGGCCTGACGCGCAACCCGCGCTTGGCCGGACATTTTCTTCGCACCCGGACACTCTCCTACGCCCGACGACTGCTGCGCAGGTCGCCGACTACAGCGGAGGTTCGTCCCGGGACCGCTCCCACTGCCGTGCTCAGCGCGGTGGCTGTCGACCCCGCCGCCCGCGGGAGTGGCGCGGGGCGCGCCCTGGTCGAGGAGTTCGGACGCGCTGCCGATGCTGCAGGGTGCGTCAAGACGATGCTGGTCACCCGGGCAGGCGCGGACGGCGCCGGAGACTTCTACCGACGGCTGGGCTGGGAGGCGGGCACCGTGCACCGGGACCGCGACGGGCACCTCGTCCAATCGTTTTGCCGTCCGGGTCCGGCGACGCGCTGATGAGCAGATCCCGCCACTCGCGCCGGCCGGGCCGGCTGACCGCCGGTCTGCTGGTTGCCGTGCTCGCCGCCAGCGGCTGCAGCGGGCTGCCGGCTAACGACACGGATTCCGCCCCGGCCGGCAAGTCCGTCAGCGGCCCAGGTAAGGCGGGCAAGGGGGGCAAAGGGGGCAAGGAGACGACGGGAAGACCGGGCCCTCGTCCCCGGGGCGGATCAGAGCCGGTCGTGCGGACCCGCTGGAAGCCGGCGGAGGGCGAACTCCTTCCCGAGATCAAGCTCGCCGCCGCCCGAGCGGTGCGCATTCTCGGCAGCTGGCCGGCCGGGCAGGACGGCCTACCGGCAGCGCGCGAGCGGCTGCGCGCCGCGGGCTTGCCCGCCGCCCTTGCCCGCCGCGCCGGCCCGCTGCTCGAGCCGCTGGATGCGGCGTCGGTAAAAACTACGGTCGTCTACCCGCAGTACGGCGGCCTGACCAAGGACACCGCGAGCGTCATGGTGGTGGCCCAGCAGCAGGTCCGCAGCGACGACGGGTCGGCGAGTTACCGCACGGTGGCGGTCGACGTCCGGCTCCGCATGGCCAGTCCCTGGCAGGTCACCGGGGTTCGCCCGGCGACGTACGACGTCGCGGTTCCGTTCGTCTCGGCCAAGCCCGACGCTCCGCTGCCCCCTGCCGCCGGGACCCCGACCACCGCCGCCCGCGCCGTCCTCGACAACCCCGGTCTCGACCTGCCCGGCACGGCGCGCGCAGACATCAGCTCCGGCGCGGTTTCCGGCAAGGTGCTGCGCATGCTCGACGGGTTGGGCCGCCAGTTCCGCCTGTCGGTCAGCGTTTTGATCACCGGTCATCCGACCAACGTCTTCGGCACCGACCGGCGCAGCAACCACAACCTCGGGCGGGCCGCCGACATCTGGGCTATCGACGGCACCCCAGTGATCGACTTGTGGCGCACCCGGCCCGAGCTCATCGAGAAGGTCATGCGCGCTGCGGCCCGACTGGGTTCCGACGAGGTGGGGGGCCCGGTCGACATCGACGGTCCGTTGCGTCTCGTGCCGATCGGAAAGGCCAAACAAGGGCCCGGGAAGAAGAAGCAGGACCCGGGTCCGGCGGGCGAGCCGCAGCCGAAGCAGACGCCGGAGCCGCAACAGAAACTCCGCGGCACCATCTACTTCACCAACTCCGTCCACCTGGACCACCTCCACTTCGGTTTCGAGACCGCACCCGATCCACCGGTGCCGGGTTCGGTCTCGCCGTCACCCTCACTCACCCCGACGCCGGCACCGTCCGGCGAGCAGGGCGGCTGACGGCCGTGTCGCTCCCGCAGCCGGGCACGCTGGGCGGCTAGCGTCACCTCGAGCTGAGCAGCGTCACCCCGTGACCCGTTCGCCGCCACAAAGGACCGATCGCGTTGGCCGACTTACCCGGTACGCGCACCTACGTGCTGGACACCTCTGCGGTGCTCTCGGATCCGGCGGCACTCGGCGCCTTCGGCAGGCACGAGGTGGTGCTCCCCTTGACCGTCATCACCGAGCTGGAAACCAAGCGTCACCACCCCGAGCTGGGTTGGTCGGCCCGTCAGGCGCTGCGCAGGTTGGAGACGCTGCGCACGACCTACGGCCGCCTCGACGCACCGGTGCCGGCCAACCCGACGGGCGGCACGCTTCGGGTGGAGCTCAACCATCGTGACCTCGCCGCTCTCCCCGACGGCATGCGGGGCGACGACGCCGACCACCGCATCCTGGCGGTGGCGGCCAATCTGGCGTCGTGCGGTGCCGACGTGGCGCTCGTCAGCAAGGACCTGCCGCTGCGACTGAAGGCGTCCGTGGTCGGCATCGCGACCGAGGACTACCGCCGCGAGGTCGAGTCCGCGGACGAGTGGACCGGCGTGGAAGTGCTGCCCGTCCCCGGTGAGCTCATCGACGAGCTCTACGCCGCGCGGGTGGTCGACTGCGCCGAGGGTCGTGACCTCCCCTGTCACACCGGCGTTGTTCTCGTCAGCGGCTCCCAGTCCGCCCTCGGCCGGGTGCACCCGGACAAGCGCATCCACCAGGTGCCCGGCGACAGGGCACTCTTCGACGTACGCGGTCGGTCGGCGGAGCAGCGCCTCGCCCTCGATGTGCTCGGTGACGACTCCATCGGCATCGTGTCGCTCGGGGGCCCGGCCGGCACGGGCAAGACGGTGCTCGCGCTGGCCGCCGGACTGGAGGCGGTGCTGGAGCGGCGTACGCACCGCAAGGTCGTCGTGTTCCGGCCGCTCTACGCCGTCGGGGGCCAAGAGCTGGGCTACCTACCGGGTACGGCGGAGGAGAAGATGGCGCCCTGGGCAGCGGCCGTTTTCGACGCGCTGGACACCATCGCCGGCCCGGAGGTCGTGGAGGAGGTCATCCTGCGCGGGCAGCTGGAGGTGCTCCCGCTCACCCACCTGCGCGGGCGCACCCTCCCCGGATCGTTCGTCGTCATCGACGAGGCGCAGAACATCGAGCGGACCACGCTGCTCGGCGCCCTCTCCCGCCTGGGTGCGGGCAGCCGGGCAGCGCTGTGCTGGGACGTCGCCCAGCGGGACAACCTGCACGTCGGACGACACGACGGCGTGGTGTCGGTCGTCCATGCGCTCAAGGGCCATCCACTGTTCGCGCACATCGGGCTCACTCGTTCCGAGCGCAGCCCGGTGGCCGCGCTGGTCGCCAGCCTGCTTGACCACCACGACTTCGACGGCTGAGGGCCGACCTGACGCTGAGGCGTCGCTCCCACCAGCGCTGTTTCAGCGCAGTTCACGCTAATGTGAAGGCATGCCGACAATCCAGGTCCGCAACGTGCCGGACGACGTTCACCGCACGTACCGCATGCGGGCGGCTGGCGCCGGCATGAGCCTGCAGGAGTTCCTGCTGTTCGAGCTTGTCCGGAACGCTCGGCAGTCGACGCCTGCGGAGGTGGTGGCCGAGGTCGAGAGCGGGCTGCGCATTCGTGGTGGGC
>JBBSMJ010000111.1:0-5165 GCA_038233235.1 Actinomycetes bacterium
CCTGACCGCAGCCTTCACCGCCGCGGTCGCGGTGCTTATCGTCGCCTGCCCCTGCGCGCTCGGCTTGGCCACGCCGACCGCGCTGCTGGTCGGCACCGGGCGGGGCGCGCAACTCGGCATCATCATCAAGGGACCCGAAGTGCTGGAGTCGACCCGCTCGGTCGACACCGTGGTGTTGGACAAGACGGGCACCGTCACCACCGGGCGCATGGCACTGCTCGACGTGGTGCCTACCGCGGGCACGGATGCCGAGCAGGTGTTGCGGCTGGCGGGTGCGCTGGAGGACGCCTCCGAGCATCCCATCGCCCAAGCCATCGCGAGGAGTGCCATCGAACGAAGCGGCGCTCTGCCCTCGGTCCAGGACTTCGCCAACGTCGAAGGCCTCGGGGTACGCGGCGGCGTCGACGGGCGGGCGGTGCTCGTCGGACGCAGTCAGCTGCTCGCGGACGCGCGGATGTCCCTTCCCACCGATCTGGCCGAAGCCAAGGCCGTCGCAGAACGGGACGGCAAGACCGCGGTCGTGGTCGGCTGGGACGGCCAGGCGCGCGGCGTCCTCGTCGTGGCCGACGCCGTCAAGGACACCAGCGCCGAAGCCATCACCCAGCTACGCGCCCTCGGGCTCACCCCGGTGCTGCTCACCGGTGACAACGAGGCCGTCGCCCGCTCCGTCGCCGCGCAGGTCGGCATCGACGAGGTGATCGCCGAGGTGCTCCCACAAGACAAGGTCGACGTTGTCGCCCGGCTGCAGGACCGGGGCAAGGTGGTGGCGATGGTCGGCGATGGCGTCAACGACGCGGCCGCCCTAGCGCAGGCCGACCTCGGCCTGGCGATGGGTACCGGCACCGACGTGGCGATCGAGGCGTCCGACCTCACTCTCGTCCGCGGGGACCTGCGCACCGCCGCCGATGCGATCCGGCTGTCCCGCGCGACGTTGCGGACTATCAAGGGCAACCTGGTCTGGGCTTTCGGCTACAACGTCGCCGCGCTGCCGCTGGCCGCCGCCGGGCTGCTCAACCCGATGCTGGCCGGTGCCGCGATGGCGTTCTCGTCGGTCTTCGTGGTCTCCAACAGCCTGCGGTTGCGCCGGTTCAGGCCCCTCGCCGGCAATGGGGTCGACGACGCGGCTGTGCGCCGCGAGGATGACCGGCGTACAGCTGCGGTCGCGTAACCTGCCGCCCGTGCTCCGCCGCCCGCGCGTCGTCGTCCTCGACTACGGGTCGGGAAACCTGCGCTCGGCCGAGCGTGCCCTCGTCCGCGCCGGCGCCGACGTCCTGGTGACGGCGGACCGCCAGGCGGCGCTGGACGCCGACGGGCTGGTGGTGCCTGGTGTGGGGGCTTTCGCGGCCTGCATGGCGGGGCTGCGCGCGGTGGACGGGCCGCGCATCCTCGACCGTCGGCTTGCCGGCGGCCGTCCGGTGCTCGCCGTCTGCGTGGGGATGCAGGTGCTGTTCGAGAAGGGTGTCGAGCACGGCGACGTCACCGCCGGATGCGGCCAGTGGCCGGGAACCGTCGAGAGGCTGCGCGCGGACGTGCTGCCGCACATGGGGTGGAACACCGTGGCCGCGCCCGCCGACTCGCGGCTGTTCGCCGGCGTCGTCGGCGAGCGGTTCTACTTCGTGCACTCCTACGCCGTACGCCGCTGGGAGCTGCCACCCTCCCGCCACTTGGCTGCCCCGCAGCTGACGTGGACCGACCACGGCGAGCCGTTCCTCGCCGCGGTGGAGAACGGACCACTCTGCGCGACGCAGTTCCACCCGGAGAAGTCCGGCGACGCGGGTGCGCACCTGCTCGCCACCTGGGTGGGCGGCGTGCGCGGATGAGCCGGGAGCGGGCTCGGCGGCGCGCCGAGCACGAGCAGGCGAAGGCCGACGCTGCGGCCGAGCGGGCGCGGCGGGAGGAGCGTGCGCAGCGACGTGACGCGGCTGTCGGCCCGTTGCGCGCGCTGTTCAGTCGCCGTGGTCGCGCCGGTGTCGCGCAGGGCAGCTTGGCTCGTCGCCGTCGCGGCCAGAACGCTGTCGTCGCCGTCCTGTTCCTCATCGTCCAGGTGGTCGCCTGGTTGCTCAGCAGCGACTGGTGGGTGCGCTTCGGCGTACTGGCTCTGTCCGTCCTCGCAGTGCCAGTGCTGGTGACGCTGACCTTGGACCGACGGCCATGAGCGATGCGCCGTTCGTGCTGCTGCCGGCGGTCGACGTCGCCGGTGGGGCCGCCGTACGCCTCGTGCAGGGTGAGGCTGGGAGCGCGACGGCGTACGGCGACCCGGTCGAGGCCGCGTTGACCTGGCAGCGGTCCGGGGCCGAGTGGATCCATCTGGTGGACCTGGACGCGGCGTTCGGTCGTGGCTCCAATCGCGAGTTGCTCGGTGACGTGGTCGCCCGGGTCGACGTCGCCGTGGAGATGTCCGGTGGGATCCGCGACGACGAGTCGCTGCGGGCCGCGCTGGACACCGGCTGCGCGCGGGTCAACCTCGGCACGGCGGCGCTGGAGCGCCCGGACTGGGTGCGCGACGTCATCGCGCGGCACGGCGATCGCGTTGCAGTCGGACTCGACGTGCGCGGCACCACCCTCGCCGCCCGCGGGTGGACGCAGCAGGGCGGTGACCTGTTCGACGTGCTGGCCCGGCTCGACAGCGACGGATGCGCCCGCTACGTCGTCACCGACGTACGCCGCGACGGCACGCTCACCGGGCCCAACCTTGCGCTGCTGCGCGACGTGTGCGCGGCGACGGACCGTCCGGTGGTCGCCAGCGGTGGGGTGTCGTCGCTGGCCGACTTGCGCGCCTTGGCGGAGTTGCGTCCACTCGGTGTCGAGGGCGCCGTCGTCGGCAAGGCCCTGTACGCAGGTGCTTTCACCCTAGAGGAGGCGTTGGCCGAGGTGGCGCGGTGAGCGTCGCCGTACGCGTCATCCCGTGTCTGGACGTCGATGACGGTCGCGTCGTGAAGGGGGTGCGCTTCGCCGACCTGCGCGACGCTGGCGATCCGGTGGAGATGGCTCGGGTCTACGACGCCGAGGGTGCAGACGAGCTAGTGTTCCTCGACGTCTCCGCGTCCGCCGCCGATCGGGAGACGACGTACGACGTGGTGCGGCGTACCGCCGAGCAGGTCTTCATCCCGCTGACGGTGGGTGGGGGTGTGCGGTCGGTGGGCGACGTGAACCGGCTACTGCGGGCGGGCGCGGACAAGGTGGGGGTCAACACCGCTGCGGTGGCGCGGCCGGAGCTGATCGGCGAGATCGCCGAGCGGTACGGCGCGCAGGTGCTGGTGCTGTCCGTCGACGCGCGGCGCTGTCCGGTTGGCACACCGGCGACGCCGAGCGGCTTCGAGGTGACGACGCACGGCGGACGACGAGGCATCGGGATCGATGCCGTCGACTGGGCCCGCCGGGGCGCCGAGTTGGGCGCGGGGGAGATCCTGCTCAACTCGATGGACGCCGACGGGACGCGCGACGGATACGACCTGGAACTGGTGCGTGCGGTGCGTGCGGTGGTCGGTGTGCCGGTGATTGCGAGCGGGGGAGCGGGTGTCGCTGACCACTTTTCGCCGGCGGTCGACGCCGGCGCGGACGCGGTGCTGGCGGCCAGCGTGTTCCACTTCGGCCAGCTGCGGGTCGGGGAGGTCAAGGACGCTCTGCGCACTGCCGGCCACCCCGTCCGCTGAGAGAAGGACGTCGACTTCATGGTGCGCTGTCGGGATCGCCACCGTGCCGGATCTTCTCGCCGGTCGTCGATCGAAGCTGGCCCCGGCGCTCACCCCGTACACCGCAGGGCGGCGCGATGCGACGCGCCCGCCGATCAGCTGATGCTCGATGGGTAGTCGAACAACCAGTTAGCGTCGGCGCTTCAGCGGGCTGCTACAGACTGACCCACTACATGGGCGGGAGCGGGACGAACAGGCGATCGGGCCGGAACGTCTGCGGAGGATTGATACGGGGGGTACGGGTGTCAGAGAAGCCGACGTCGAAGGGAAAGCGGAAGCAGACGAGGGTGGTGGTGACGCGACCGGAGCCGAAGGAGTCCAACGAGGACTTCGCTGAGCGCTTCCGCCGCGCTGTCCTCGGTGAGGATGCACCGGCGCCGAAGCCGCAGCGCGGACGCTAGGCGCCGCTGCCGATGCACACTATGGGAGTCGGGGGTGGGCCCGGCGACCCCAACCCGGCATACGACATTGCCGATCCCGCCAACGGGTCTCGTTGGGCGGTGGAGTAGATGTTCGAGGTCCGCGGCTTCGTGGGGGACGTGCCCTACGCGCTGCGCGCAGACGCCGACCATTCCGGGCCGGACGGGGTGGTCATCGCCTCTGCGCCGCGGATCGCGCTCGATCGGCTGCGCGCCCGTGAGGGGGAGTCGGTGCTAGCGACCGTGACAGGGCCGTCCGTCCTCGTGTCGGTCAACGATGTCGGCGGGGTGCTGGCCGGCCTGTGTGCCTTCACCCAGGTCACCGACGTGCTCGGCGACGCACCGCAGTTGGCTCCATCGGAGGAAGGCGTCATCCACTGACGGCGGGCAAGGCCGTCTCCTGCCCACGTCGTGAACCACTGCTGTCGCGGCTGCCGTACCGCACCCCCAACCTGCGCTTCTGTCGGCGGCAAGAGCGATCTGCGAACAGCTTCTTCCGCGCGGGGTGGTTGTCGCCCGTCAGATCAGCCCGGAGTCCTCCAGTCTGACCAACGGCAAGGACGGATCCGAGCGCGTCACTGCAATGCCATACCTGGAAAGGGCCGACCGCAGGTGATCGTCGTCGTGCAGGCTGCGCTCGGTGTACCTCCAGCCGTCGACATCGTCGTATGGGGGGCGTTCTCCGGCGCGGTCGAAGATGGTGACGGCGCGCAGGCGCCCGGTGGGGTCGTGCTGGATGCCGTGATACAGCAGCTGCCAGCCCGCTCGCCACAGCGCCATTGCCCACTCCTGCGTTACCAGACGGTCTTCGCCCGCCCAGAGGGCCGCCGTAACACCGTGGCCACGAGCGCGTGCCGACGTGAGGTACGCCGCCCGAGGCGTCCCTACCGGCACTTGGACCGTAGCCAGGAGGCGCTCCCGCAGCTCCACGTCTGGGAGTAAGCCACGCCCGAAGTCTTGAAATGCCTCGAGCACCGCCGCCACCACGCTGGTTGCGAGGTAGCAAGATCCGTTGGGAACCGGTAGGTCGAAACGGCCGTGATCGCCCGGTTCG
>JBBSMJ010000112.1:0-5120 GCA_038233235.1 Actinomycetes bacterium
CGCGCAGCGCCTCCACGGCGCGGGCGAGCTGGGTCGTGGTGGCGACGTAGCAGCACAGGACTCCCCCGGGGACGAGCGCTCCGGCGACCGCGTCGAGGCACTCCCACGGCGCGAGCATGTCGAGCACGACCCGGTCGACCTCGTCCTCGGCCAAGCTGCTCGCCAGGTCACCGATCGTCAGCCGCCAGGCCGGCGGCGCGGCGCCGAAGAAGCGCTCCACGTTGGTCCGAGCCACCGCGGCGAAGTCGGCGCGCCGCTCGTACGACGACACCAGACCGTCCCCGCCGACCGCGCGGAGTAGCGAGCAGGTCAAAGCACCGGAGCCGGCGCCGGCCTCGACGACCCGCGCCCCCGGGAACAGGTCGGCCACCGCCACGATCTGCGCGGCGTCCTTGGGGTAGACGACGGTCGCCCCGCGCGGCATGGACAGCACGAAGTCGCTCAGCAGCGGGCGCAGCGCCAGGTAGGCGGTTCCTCCAGTGGCGTGCACCACGCTGCCTTCCGGCGTACCGATGAGGTCGTCGTGCGCAATGCCGCCGCGGTGGGTGTGGAACACCTTCCCCGGCTCCAGGGTGAGCCTGTGCCGGCGCCCCTTGGGGTCGGTGAGCTGCACCAGGTCACCCTGGGCGAACGGGCCTCGCCGGCGGGCGCTGGCCCGCCCATCGTTCGGAGCGGTCACGCGCCGACCGCTCGCCGGATGTCGGCGGCGCTGAGCACCCCGTGCACCGCGCCCCCGGCGTCCAGGACGAGATACTCTCCGGCCGGCGTACGCCGCAGCGCGGCGATCAGGTCCGGCCCACTGAGGTCGACCGGCAGCACCAGCTCCGGACGCAGCTCCCTGGTGACGGTGGAGACGGCTACCCATGGGCGGCGCGGCTCGGGAACCGCCATGACCGCCGCCTCGCTGACCAGACCCTGCGGCTTCCCGTCTCCGGAGACGACGAGGATCGCCCGTGCATCGGCTTCGTTGGCGCGGCGCAGGGCTTCCGCCAGCGGGGTGTCCGCGGGAACCCCGACTGCGCGGCGGGCCATGCCGCGCGCGCCCAACGCGGGCAGCCGCTCGCGGAACCGGCCGCTGGCGATGGCCTGGCCCGCACCTACCCAGATGAAGGAGGCGATGAGGGCCGCCCACACCATCTCGACGAGGCCGACGGAGAACCCCGGGATGGCGACGGACAGCGCGAGGGGCACTGCCAGCAACGTGATCGCGATGACGCGCCCGACCCAGGCTGCGGCCAGCGTTCCGCTGAAGGGACGCCCGGTGGCCTTCCAGACGGCGGCGCGCAGCATGCGACCCCCGTCGAGCGGGAGCCCCGGCAGCAAGTTGAAGACGCCGACAAGCAGGTTGGACACGGCCAGCAGGATGGCCAGCAGGTGCAGGACCGAGCCGTCGGGCAGCGCGCGGGAGGCGGCCCAGCCGACGACCGCCAGGGCAAGGGACAAGACCGGACCGGCTACCGCCACCAGGAAGTCGCGCCCCGGAGTTTCCGGCTCGCGCTCGATCTCGGACACCCCGCCGAGCAGGTGCAAGGAGATGCGGCGGACCGGGAGCCCGAAGGCGACGGCGACCGCGGTGTGGCTGGCCTCGTGGACCAGCACCGAGAGGTACAGCAGGACGGCAAAGGACAGGCTCACGGCGTATCGCCACGGACCGAGGCCAGGCACCGCACCCTCGACTGTCGGCGCGTAGAACCAGGTGATGAGCGCCGCCACCAGGAACCAGGTGGGCGCGACATAGATCGGTACGCCGAAGATGCGCCCGATGCGCAGGCCACCTCCCGCGGCGTCCGTCCGCTGCTCGCTCACCACATCGATGCTAGTCCGCGCCGTGGCCGGTGAGCCTCGGCGCGGGGACGCCGATTCCGTCGTACCCCTCCCCTAGCCTGGCTGGCATGAGCGCGACCGCCTTTTGCCCCGCCACCGCGGACCTCCCGTCGGCGAGTGCCACCAGCCTGGGTTCGCTGTCCCCCTCGCGGGCCAGCGACTTCCTCTCCTGTCCGCTGCGCTACCGCTTCCGGGTGATCGACAAGCTGCCGGAGCGGCCCAGTCCGGCCGCAGCCCGCGGCACGGTCGTCCACGCGGTGCTGGAGCGGCTGTTCGACCTGCCTGCCGAGCAGCGCAACCTCGCTACCGCCGCGGCCATGGTCGAGCCGGAGTGGCTACGACTGGTCGAGGCCGATCCCGAGCTCGGCGAGCTGTTCCCGGACTCGGCCGGTGACCTAGCTGAGTGGCTGCGCGAGGCGGGCGAGCTCCTCGACCGCTATTTCACCCTGGAGGACCCGCGCCGACTGGAGCCGGCCGAGCGTGAGGTCTACGTCGAGACCGTGCTCGCGTCCGGTCTCGCGCTCCGGGGCTACATCGACCGGGTCGACGTGGCTAGCACTGGCGACGTGCGGGTGGTCGACTACAAGACGGGTCGGGCCCCGCGGGAGGGCTTCGAAGCTCGCGCCATGTTCCAGATGCGGTTCTACGCGCTGGTGCTGTGGCGACTGCGCGGCCAGGTGCCCCGGATGCTGCAGCTGCTCTACCTGGGCAGCGGTGAGGTGCTGCGCTACCAGCCGGACGAGGCGGATCTGCGGGCCACCGAACGCAAGCTCGAAGCCCTCTGGGCGGCGATCCGCCGCGCGGAGGAGAGCGGAGACTGGCGGCCGAGTCCCAGCCGCTTGTGCGAGTGGTGTGACCACCAGTCGATCTGCCCCGCCTTTGGCGGCACCCCACCGCCACTGCCAGCGCGCGCCGAGCCGGACGGGACCAAAGTCGCGGCGCCCTTCGAAGCGCCGTCCCCGCGGGCGCCGGCCGACGAGATGTAGTCGCTCGGCTGAACAGGCACTGACGGAACTTGACCCCCGGCAGGAGTGAAGAAGTGGCAACCAGCATGACCTCCTCCGACCCCGTGACGGACAGCGGGGCTGCTCGCGCGGAGCAGCTGACAAAGGTCTACGGCAGCGGCGACACCCGCGTCGTCGCGCTCGACGATGTCTCGGTCATGTTCGAGCGCAGTCAGTTCACGGCCATCATGGGTCCGTCGGGCTCCGGTAAGTCGACGCTGATGCACTGCATGGCCGGTTTGGACAGCTCGACGGAGGGCCGGGTCTTCATCGGCGAGGTGGATCTCACCCAGCTGGATGACAAGCGGTTGACCCGGCTGCGCCGGGATGCGGTGGGCTTCGTCTTCCAGTCCTACAACCTGCTGCCGATGCTCACCGCACTGGAGAACATCACGCTCCCGCTGGACATCGCCGGCCGCAAGCCCGACCAGGAGTGGCTGGACACGGTCATCGACACGGTCGGGCTTCGCGACCGACTCGGGCACCGGCCTAGCGAGCTCTCCGGCGGACAGCAGCAGCGCGTCGCCTGTGCCCGCGCGCTGGCCAGCCGTCCGCAGATCGTCTTCGCCGACGAGCCGACGGGCAACCTGGACTCCCGCTCCGGCGCCGAGGTGTTGGGGTTCCTGGCCCAATCGGTGCGCGGAATGGGTCAGACGGTCGTCATGGTGACTCACGACCCCACCGCAGCGTCCTACGCCGACCGGGTGCTGTTCCTCGCCGACGGCAGGGTCGTCGACGAGATGGCCGACCCCACCGGCGAGAAGGTGCTCGAGCGGATGAAGCGCTTCGACGCGGCCGGTCGAGGTGTCTGAGCATGCTCAAGGCAACTGTGCGCACCCTGCTCACCCACAAGCTGCGGCTCGCTTTGAGCGGCCTCGCCATCGTCTTCGGAGTGGCGTTCGTGGCCGGCACCCTGATCTTCACCGACACGCTCGGCAAGACGTTCGAGGACCTGTTCAGCCAGACCAGCGCCGACGTCACGGTGACGGAGCGGAGCAACTTCGACGCGACGTTCGCCGGTGAGGGACAACCCGGCCGGGGGGTGCCGCAAAGCGTGCTCGAGGCCGTGTCCGCCGTACCCGGCGCGCGCGCAGCCGAGGGCCAGATCACCGTCGAGGGAGTGCAGGTCGTCGGTTCGGACGGTGAGGTCGTCGGAACCGCCGGTGCCCCTGGGCTCGGCGTCGACTGGTCGGACACCCCCGGCCTGTCTCCGCTCACCCTCCTCACCGGCTCTCCCCCGCAAGGAGAAGGCGAGATCGCCGTCGACTCGGTCACCGCGGAGTCGGGGAAACTGCAGGTCGGGGACGGAGTGCGCGTCCTCACTCCTGGTCCGACGCTCGACGTGACCGTCGTCGGGATCTTCCGCTTCGGCGAGTCGGGCAACATCGCGGGGGCGACGCTGACCGCGTTCGAGCGTGACACGGCTCAACGGGTGCTGCTGCGACCCGGGTTCTGGACCGGAGTGGGCCTTGCCGCGGAGGCCGACGTCAGCCGGCAGGAATTGGCCCGCCGGGTCCAGGCCGTGTTGCCGGACGGGTTCGACGCCAAGACAAAGGAGCAGCAGGCGGAGGAAGACGCGGGCGACATCCAGCAGGGACTTGCCTTCATCAACATCTTCCTGCTGGTCTTCGCCGGCATCGCTCTCTTCGTCGGCTCCTTCATCATCCTCAACACGTTCTCCATGCTGGTGGCCCAACGGACCCGGGAGCTGGCGCTACTGCGCGCCATCGGCGCCAGCCGCCGCCAAGTGACCCGTTCGGTGCTCCTCGAGGCACTGGTGCTGGGGATCGTGGGGGCCACCCTGGGGTTGGGCTTCGGCGTGCTCCTCGCCGTCGGCCTGCGGGCGTTGTTCGCTGTCTTCGGGCTCGAGGTACCCACCGGTGCGCTGGCCCTCGCGCCGCGAACGGTCATCGCCTCCTACGCCGTCGGCGTCCTGATCACCGTGGTGGCCGCCTACCTGCCGGCGCGGCGAGCCTCGCGTATCCCTCCGGTGGCCGCGCTACGCGACGACGTGGCGCTGCCCGCCGCGTCGATGCGACGCCGCGTCGTGGGAGGCGCAGCGTTGAGCGCGGCGGGCGTCGCGTTGGTGGCAGCCGGCCTCGCCGGCGCCGGTGCGCAGCCCGCCGCCCTCGTCGGGCTCGGGGTGATGGCGGTCTTCATCGGGGTGGCTCTGCTCAGCCCGCTGGTGAGCCGCCCGGTCATCCGGATCCTGGGGGCACCGCTTCGCCGCAGCGCCGTGGGCCGGCTCTCGGTGGAGAACGCGCTGCGCAACCCACGTCGGACCGCGGCCAC
>JBBSMJ010000113.1:0-5116 GCA_038233235.1 Actinomycetes bacterium
GACTTCGCGGACTACCTCGACCTGGCCATCGACGAGATCGCGCACTACGGCGAGAACTCGCTCCAGGTGCGTGCGCACCTCGCCCACCTGCTCCGCGACCTCCGCAACGTCGCGCGTCCGGAGTACAAACCGGCGGTCGAGCGCAAGATCTCCGAGCTGCTGACCGCCGGCATCATCGACCCGAACCTGGTGCGCAGCGCCCCGGCCGGTTCCACCGTGGCCGGGCCGTCCGATCAGTCGCCATCGTCTGGTTGACAGGGGTGCTGGCCTGGCGGATCGTCGGTAGCACAGGCTCATCGAACGTCTGACCAGCGGACATAGGAGGCATGTCGATGCCGTACTACCGGGCAGTAGGCGAGCTACCACGCAAACGGCACACCCAGTTCCGTCGCCCCGATGGCGGGTTGTACGCCGAGGAGCTCATGGGTGTGGAGGGTTTCTCCGCCGAGTCCGCGCTGCTCTACCACCAAGGACTGCCCACCGCGATCGTCGACGCCCAGGCGTGGGAGCCGCCGGGTGGCGCGGCCTCGCCCAACCACCCGCTCAAGCCGCGCCACTTCCGCACCCACAAGCTCGACGCAGGCGGTGCGGACGCGGTGGCCGGCCGGCAGCTGCTTATGGTCAATCCCGACGTACGACTGTCGTACGTGGTCGCGGATCAACCCTCGCCGCTGTACCGCAACGCGGTCGGCGACGAATGCGCGTACGTCGAGAGCGGCAGCGGCACCGTCGAGACGGTCTTCGGTGCGCTCGACGTGTCCGCCGGTGACTACGTCGTCCTACCCACCTCGACGACGCACCGTTGGGTCCCCAGCAACGACGGCGTCCGGCTGCTCTTCATCGAGGCCAGCGGCCACATCAGCCCGCCGCGGCGCTATCTCTCCCAGCGCGGCCAGTTCCTCGAACATGCGCCGTACTGCGAGCGCGACCTACGCGGGCCCACCGAGCCGTTCACCGTCGACGGCGAGGATGTCGACGTCCTGGTCAAGCACCGGGTCTCCGGTGGCACCGCGGGCACGCGCTACACCTACGCTCGCCACCCCTTCGACGTCGTCGGCTGGGACGGGTGCCTCTACCCGTACGCGTTAGCCATCGACGACTTCGAGCCCATCACCGGCCGCCTGCATCAGCCGCCCCCGGTGCACCAGACGTTCGAGGGACCGGGGTTCGTCGTCTGCTCGTTCGTCCCCCGCAAGTTCGACTATCACCCGCAGTCGATCCCAGCGCCGTACAACCATGCCAACGTCGACAGTGACGAGATGCTCTTCTACGTCGGCGGCGACTTCATGAGTCGCAAGGGTGCGGGCATCGAACTCGGGTCGATCTCATTACATCCCGGCGGCTTCACCCACGGACCGCAGCCCGGTTCGGTGGAGGCGTCGATCGGCAAGGAGGAAACCGACGAGCTGGCCGTCATGGTCGACACGTTTCGACCGCTCGATCTCGGCGACGCGGCCCTCACCTGCGAGGACGCGGGCTACGCGTGGACGTGGGCCGGCCGCTCGAGTGGGGACGACAGCACGTCGGGGTGAGGAGACGCGCGGTCGCGCGAATCAGCGGCGACCCCGCATGAAGTTCAGCGCCACGAGGACGATGATCACGATGACGGCGATGATGATGATGGTTCGTAGCACAGCGACACTCCTGTCGTCGGGGTGCTCAGCGTAGCGCCCGCGGCTCGCCGATCAGCGCAACGCCAGCTGCCTGCATGTCCTTCATCGCTCGCTCGGTCGTGGCCGGGTCGACGCCCGCGGTGAATCCGAGCAGCACCCGGGTGGCGAAGCCAGCCTTGGCGGCGTCCAGTGCAGTGGCCCGGACGCAGTGGTCGGTGGCCAGACCGACGACGTCCAGCGCGTCGACACTGCGGGCGTGCAACCACGCGCGCAGTGAGTACCCGTCCTCCGCGGTGCCCTCGAAGCCGCTGTACGCCGCGGCGAACTCACCCTTGCTGAAGACCGCATCCACCGCCGCGTCGGCAAAGTGGGGGTGGAAGTCGGCACCCGAGGTGCCCGCGACGCAGTGCCGCGGCCAGGAGTCGACGTAGTCGGGTTCGGCGGAGAAGTGCGCACCCGGGTCGACGTGCAGGTCCCGGCTGGCGACCACGTGGGCGTACTCCTCGCGATGCGCACCGATGTACTCGCTGATCGCAGTCGCCACGTCAGCGCCGCCCGGTACGGCGAGGCTGCCCCCTTCGCAGAAGTCGTTCTGCACGTCGACGACGACTAGCGCGTTGCTCACGGTGCCTCCTCGTTGTCGTACAGCGTCGGGATGGCAGGCTGACCGCGGGAGAGCTGAAACGCCTGCGGTGGCAGCTCCGTACGGGCGCGCTCGTGCCTCTCGCGGGCCAGCTGGAGCGGCTCCCGGCCGACCACCTCACCGCTCACCACGAGAGGCACCAGCAGTTCGCGGTCCCCGGCGCGGACGCTCGGGCGGTCGACCGTCACCAGCTCGGCCGTTGCAGAGCCAGTGTCGTCGTGGCGGCGTACCGCCCACTTCTTCCCCCCGCGGCTCGGCTTGCCGGGGGATCGCTTCGCCACCGGGACGGGCGGGCTCTCCGGCCGCTCGTCCATGGCCCGCGCCACGAGCTTGTAGACCAAGCCCGCCGTAGGCGCGCCGCTACCGGTGACCAGCGCGGTGCCGACGCCATACCGGTCGACTGGGGCGGCGGCCAGTGCGGCGATCGCGTACTCGTCGAGGTCGCTGGTCACCACGATGCGCGTGTCACGGGCTCCCAGGTCGTCGAGCACCCGTCGCACCCGGTGCGCGAGCTGCAGCAGGTCGCCGGAGTCCAGGCGTACGGCGCCGAGTCGAGCGCCCGCGAGCTCCACGGCCAGCCGGACGGCTTCCTCCACGTCGAAGGTGTCGACCAGCAGCGTGGTGCCCTGCCCGAGCGAGTCGAGCTGCGCGCGGAAGGCGTCGCGCTCGCTGTCGTGCACCAGGGTGAAGGCGTGCGCACTGGTGCCTCTGGTGGGAACGCCGTAGCGGCGGCCAGCCGCGAGATTGGAAGTGGTCGCGAACCCGGCGATGTACGCCGCCCGGGCCGCGGCTACCGCCGCCTCCTCATGCGTACGTCGCGACCCCATCTCGATGACTGGCCGACCGGCTGCGGCCGTCGTCATCCGGGACGCGGCCCCGGCGATCGCCGAGTCGAAGTTGAGCACCGAGAGGACCAGCGTCTCCAGCAGCACCGCCTCGGCGAAGGTCGACTCCACCACCAGGATCGGGGAGCCGGGGAAGAAGCACTCGCCCTCGGCATAGCCGTGGATGTCGCCCCGAAAGCGGTACGCCGACAGCCAGGCGGACGTCTCGTCGTCGACCACCCCGCGCTCGCGCAGGTACGCGAGGTCGTCCGCGGTGAACCGGAACCGTTCCAGGGCGTCGAGCAATCGACCGATGCCGGCCACCACGGCGTACCGGCGGCCGGTCGGCAGCCCGCGGCAGAACACCTCGAAGACACAGCGGCGGTGGGCCGCACCGCTGCGCAGCGCCGCCTGCACCATCGTCAACTCGTAGTGATCGGTGAGCAGAGCAGTTGTGGGCTCCACCCGGGCAGCCTATGTCCGTGTCACCATGGCCGGCGTGTCCGTGGCTTGCGTCCAGGCCTCCACCGTGGCTCCCACCGCGGCGCCCGTCGAGGCATCCACGGCGGCGCCCGTCGAGGCGCCCGTCGAGGCGCCCGTCGAGAAGAGCCGGCCCGACTCGGCTGAACAGGTCCGGCCGGACCGGCCCTGGATCACCCTGGTGTGGAACGATCCGATCAACCTCATGTCCTACGTGAGCTACGTCTTCCAGCGGCACTTCGGCTACGCCAAGGAGAAGGCGGACAAGCTCATGAGGGACGTGCACCACAAGGGCCGCGCCGTCGTCTCCTCCGGCACCCGCGAGGAGATGGAGCGCGACGTCGAGGCGATGCACGGCTACGGCCTGTGGGCGACGCTGCAACAGCAAGACTGAGCGCAGCAGCGCAGGGGCTGCCAGCGCCGGGTGGCCCGACCGGAAGGGGAGACGTGGCGACGAGGTTCCGCCGGTCCCGCGGGGGTGTGGTGGTGACCTTCCACCCCGACGAAGCGGTCGTCCTGCGCAGTCTGCTCCACCAACTAGAGGAGATGCTGGCCAGCGACGAGCCGGAAACCGATGCGGACATCGATCCGCTGGCCGCCGCGGTAGGGATCGGAGGGTCCACCGAACCACCGGCCGACCCCGCCATCGCCCGGCTGCTTCCCGACGCCTACCCCGACGATGCGGAGGCCGCAGCCGACTTCCGCCGCTACACCGAGCTGGGACTTCGGGAGCGGAAGCGGGCCGCCATCCGTACGGCGCTGGCCGGGCTGGCCACCCCGGGGGCGCGGCGCACCCTCGGCACGGAGGAGGCACACGCCTGGCTCGCGGCGCTCAACGACCTGCGGCTGGTGATCGGGACGCGACTCGACCTCAGGGACGATGCCGACCGCATCGAGATCGCGCCGGAGGAGGACGATCCACGGCGCACCCTGTACGACGTCTACGACTGGTTGACGCTGCTCCAAGAGACCCTCGTCCGCGCTCTGTGGTGACCACGTGTCAGGCAATCCGGGCGCTATAGCGCCCGGATTGCCTGACAACTTGCGGTGGCTGGTCCCGGTGGTGCTCCGCTGGCCGATAGGGCAGCCGTAGGTTCGGCACATGCTGAGCATCGACAGGGCGACGTACGACTCGATCGTCGCTCACGCCCGTCGGGACCACCCCGACGAGGCGTGCGGCGTCGTCGCCGGGCCAGCCGGCTCGGACCGGCCAGCCCGTTTCGTTCCCATGGCCAACGCCGCCCGGTCGTCGACGTTCTACGAGTTCGACTCCCTGGACCTGCTGCGCCTTTACCGCGAGATGGACGAACGCGACGAGGAGCCACTCGTCATCTACCACTCGCACACCGCCACCGAGGCCTACCCCTCGCGAACAGATGTTGGCTTGGCCATGGAACCGGGCGCGCACTACGTGCTGGTTTCCACCCGCGCGGTCGACACCACAGAGTTTCGCTCCTTCCGCATCGTCGAGGGCCGCGTCACGGAGGAAGAGGTCAGGGTGGTTGCGGTGTTGGACCACCCGACGGCATAGCAGCGAACGACCGGCGACGCCGGCC
>JBBSMJ010000114.1:0-5107 GCA_038233235.1 Actinomycetes bacterium
GCGCGGCCGGCGTCCGCTTGACCGCGGGTCGCCTTCATCACCGCGCCGACCAAGGCACCGGCCGCGGCAACCTTGCCGCCGCGCACCTTCTCCGCGATGTCGGGGTTGGCGGCGATCGCCTCGTCGACGGCGGCGCCCAGCGACGACTCGTCGCGGACGATGGCGAGACCACGCCGCTCCACCACCTCGTCCGGTGGACCTTCACCGGCCAGCACACCCTCGATCACCACCCGAGCCAGCTTGTCGTTGAGCCGACCGGACTCCACCAGCGCGATCACGCGAGCCACATCCGCAGGGCTGATGGTCAGGGCACCGACGTCGACGCCCCGCTCGTTCGCGCGACGGGCCAGCGAACCCAGCCACCATTTGCGCGCAGCCTCTGGCGGCGCGCCCGCGGCCACGGTGGCCGCCACCGCATCGAGCGCACCGGCGTTGGTCAGCGCCTGCAGGTCGAGGTCGGACAACCCCCACGCGGACTGCAGCCGGACCCGGCGGGCGGCCGGCAACTCGGGCAGGGCCGCCCGCAGCTCCTCCACCCACTCCGGCGGCGGCGCGAGCGGCACCAGGTCGGGCTCGGGGAAGTAGCGGTAGTCCTCGGCCTGCTCCTTGGACCGGCCCGCCGTGGTCACTCCGGTGTCCTCGTGGAAGTGCCGCGTCTCCTGTACCACCCGGCCGTCGCCGTCGAGTACCGCCGCCTGCCGTTCGATCTCACCGCGCACGGATCGCTCCACCGAACGCAACGAGTTGACGTTCTTCGTCTCAGTCCGCGTCCCCCACTGGGCCGCCCCCCGCGGGTTCAGCGACACGTTGACGTCGCAACGCAGCGACCCCTCTTCCATGCGTACGTCGGAAACGTCCAGCGCGCGCAGCAGGTCGCGGAGTTCGGCGACGTACGCCCGCGCCACTGCCGGCGCCAAGTCGTCGGTGCCCGGGACGGGACGCGTCACGATCTCGACGAGCGGGATGCCCGCGCGGTTGTAGTCGACGAGGGAGTGCGAGGCGCCATGGATGCGACCGGTGGCGCCGCCGACGTGCAGCGTCTTGCCGGTGTCCTCCTCCAGGTGCACCCGCTCGATGCCGACGCGGACGATGCGTACGCCGTCCGCGGAGGGCACCGGCACGTCGAGGTAGCCGTCGATGCACAGCGGTTCGTCGTACTGCGAGATCTGGAAGTTCTTCGGCATGTCCGGGTAGAAGTAGTTCTTGCGGGCGAAGCGGCACCAGTCGGCGATACGGCAGTTCAGCGCGAGCCCGATGCGCACCGTCGAGGCGACAGCACCCTCGTTGGTGACGGGCAGCGACCCGGGAAGCCCGAGGCACACCGGGCACACCTGGGTGTTGGGTGGCGCGCCGAACGCGGTGGGGCACCCGCAGAACATCTTCGAGCGGGTGCCCAGCTCGACGTGGGTCTCCAGCCCGATGACCGGCTCGTAGCGGGCCAGCGCGTCGTCGTACGCGACCGTCGCCAGGTTGCTCACTCCACGCCCTCCTCCCGCAGTTGGCGAATGAGCACCAACGTGCCAGTCACCACGACGCCCGCGTTGACAGCGGCGTCGAGCACATCCAGCCGCTGGCCGCTGCGTCGCGCCTCGGTGAGACGGCGCAGCGCATAGGTGGCGAAGAACGCTTGCAGGATCAGGTTGCCGAAGATGCGGCCCTTGTTCACAGCTGTGGTACCTCCTCGGTCAGTGGGTTGCCCCACGCGTCGACGTACGCCGCCTCCAACGCGGCACTGACACGGTAGAGCCGGTCGTCTGCGAGCGCGGGCGCCATGACCTGCAACCCGACCGGCAGTCCGTCGTCGGGGGACAGTCCGCATGGCAGCGACATGGCGGCGTTGCCGGCGAGATTGGCGGGGATGGTGCACACGTCGTTGAGGTACATCGCCATCGGGTCGTCGACCCGCTCCCCCAACCGGAACGCCGTCGTCGGCGCTGTCGGTGAGACGAGCACGTCGACCTGCTCGAAAGCCGCGGTGAAGTCGCGGCTGATGAGGGTGCGCACCTTCTGCGCCTGGCCGTAGTAGGCGTCGTAGTAGCCGGAGGACAGCGCGTAGGTGCCGAGGATGACGCGTCGCTTCACCTCGGGACCGAAGCCGGCCGCCCGGGTACGCGCCATGACTTCCTCGGCACTCGTCGTGCCGTCGTCGTCGATCCGCAGGCCGTAACGCATGGCGTCGAAGCGGGCGAGGTTGCTGGAAACCTCGCCCGGGAGGATGAGGTAGTAGGCGGCCAGCGCGTACGGGAAGTGCGGACAGGACACCTCCTGCACCTGCGCGCCGAGCTGTTCGAGCAGGCTCACCGCTTCGCGGAAGCGTTGCTCCACGCCCGAGTGGTAACCCTCGCCGGACAACTCGCGCACCACACCGACGCGCAGGTCGCGGACGTCGCCCGCCCGGGCCGCGGCGACGACCGGAGGGACGGGAGCGTCGATGGAGGTGGCGTCCATCGGGTCGTGACCGGCGATCACCTCGTGCAGCAGCGCGGCGTCGAGGACGCTTCGGGCGCAGGGACCCGCCTGGTCCAGCGAGGAGGCACAGGCCACCAAGCCGTAGCGGGACACCCCGCCGTACGTCGGCTTCACGCCCACCGTGCCGGTCAGCGCAGCCGGCTGGCGGATGGACCCACCGGTGTCGGTGCCGATGGCCAGCGGCGCGAAGTGGGCGGCCACCGCGGCGGCAGACCCGCCGCCCGATCCGCCGGGCGCGCGGTCGAGATCCCAAGGGTTGCGGGTGGGACCGAAGGCGGAGTGCTCCGTGGACGACCCCATGGCGAACTCGTCCATGTTGGTCTTGCCGAGGATGACGACGCCGGCCGCACGCAGCCGGCTGACCACGGTGGAGTCGTACGGCGGCCGCCAGCCGTCGAGGATCCGCGAGCCACACGTCGTCGGTACGCCGCGCTGCGTCAGCACGTCCTTGAGCGCGAGCGGTACGCCGGCCAGCGGCCCGAGCCGCTCGCCACTGGAGCGCTTGGCATCGACGGCCCCGGCAGCGGCGAGCGCCCCCTCGTGGTCGACATGGAGGAACGCGTGCACGGAGTCGTCGACGGCGTCAACCCGGTCGAGGTGCGCCTGGGTGACCTCGACGGCACTGGCCTCGCCGGCGGCGACGAGCGCGGCGAGGTCCGCTGCGCCGATGCGGGTGAGGTCCGCCACCGTCACGCCTCCTCGTCGAGGATGCGCGGCACCCGGAAGCGCTGCCCCTCCGCGGCTGGGGCGGCGGCGAGCGCTTCGGCGGGGTCGAGGCACGGCCGGTTCTCGTCGGGCCGCATGACGTTGGTCAGCGGCAGCGCGTGCGAGGTGGGCGGGATGTCCGCAGCGGCCACCTCGCCGACGCGGGCCACCGCGCCCAGGATCTGGTCGAGCTGGCCGGCCAGATGGTCCAGCTCGTCGTCGTCCAAGGCCAGTCGTGACAGCCGGGCGAGGTGCGCCACCTCGGCACGGGTGATGGCCATGGGGCGACGACTCCTGCGGGGTAGGGGAAGGTCGAGCGCGGCCATCCTAGGCAGCCGGGCAGCCCCTGGGTCGGTAAGGGCGAGCGGTCCGTAGCGGACCCGGTGCACGTATCAACGTCGGCAGTCGACCGCGACCTCGAGGGCACCGCAGATTTCGTGCATGCGCCCGTCGGCCAGTCGACCCAGTCGCGTGACAAGCAGGGAGGTCGAGACGCTCTCGACGGAGTCCAGGTTGACGGCTGAGCGGCGGGGGACCGGGTCGTCTCCGGGCTCGAGGACGACTTCGCTGGGAAGCCCTCTGATTGTTGTCGTGCAGGGCGCGATGAGTGCTCGCCGCAGCCGTGGGATGGCGGCATCCCGTGACAGGACGACGACAGGGCGCCGGCCAATCTCGGCGAGCTCGCACCACCAGAGTTCGCCTCGCACCGGCACTGCGCTCACGAGGCTGCGGCGGCTTGTCGGAACGACGCCAGGTCACCCCACTCGTCGGGCTCGTCAAGTGGATGGTCGTCATAGGCGGCGTAGCTTGCGTCCACTTCGGCGGCGCGGTGGCCAGCGAGCAACGCTTCGAGGGCTGCGTCGATGAGGGCGGCATCGGTAACGCCCGAGCGCACGCGCCGGGCGTCTTCCAGAAGCTCTGCATCCACTGTCGTACTCAATCGTGTGCGAGCCATGCCACAATCATGCCACATCAACGCACCGCGTATACGTCGCCGCGAAGTCGTATGGAGAGCACGTAAACGGTGTGGGTGATCGCGTCGATGCGGTAGACGACGCGGTAGGTGCCCAGATGAGCAGCACGCCTGCCTTCGTGCCGGCCCGAAAGCTCGCCCCTAGGCGATGGGGGTTGGTGGCAGATCTTGGGTCAGCGCTCGTCGCGCTGGGCCAGTCAGCTCGACGGTCCAGCGATCGCTCACCCGGTAGCGGGCCGGCGCATCGGAGAGATTGGCGATGGCTTCTCGCAGCGCGTTCAGCTCAGCGTGTGAGACCAGCACCGCGGCGGGCTCGCCGTTGCGGGTGATGTCGACATGGTCTTGGGTCGCTGCGACCGCGGCTACCAGCTCGGACAGGCGTGCCTTCGCATTCGTGACGGTCACCGTTTCCGACATAGTTCATCTAGTCCTCTACCGGCGGATTGGCGCGCTGCGCCGCAACCTCCGGTCCCTCGGCGAGCAGCGCGCGGAAGCCGTCCTCGTCGAGCACCGGAACCCCCAGCTGCATCGCCTTGTCGTACTTCGTACCCGGGGAATCGCCCGCCACGACGAATCCCGTCCTCTTCGACACCGACCCGCTGACCTTGCCCCCACGGCTCTGCACGGCCTCCGTCGCCTCGTCCCGTGACCAGGCGGTGAGCGTGCCGGTGACCACGACCGTCACCCCTTCCAGCGGTCGCGGCCCCTCCGCCAATTCCTCTTCGAGCTGCACACCACACGAGCGCCATTTCTCCACGATCCCGCGGTGCCAGTCGACCGCGAACCACTCGGTCACTGCCGCCGCGATGGTGGGGCCGACACCCTCGGCGGCCGCCAGCTCCTCCTCCGATGCGGCGGCGATCCGGTCGAGCGAGCGGAACTCCCGGGCCAGCGCCTGGGCCGCGGTCGGGCCGACATGGCGGATCGACAACGCGACAAGCAGCCGCCAGAGCGGGCGAC
>JBBSMJ010000115.1:0-5075 GCA_038233235.1 Actinomycetes bacterium
CGCGCATGGGCGACCGCCTTCTGTGTCCCGCAGCACGGTAGGGCGCTGCGCGTGTCTAGGCGGGCACCGGACGGGTCCCGCGCAGTCCAGCCAACTACCCTCAGCCACTCCACGCCAACATCAGATGCCAGATCGTTACCGTCCGGCAAGAACCCGGTCGTCCTCGCGCGCCACCGCGTCGCCGGTTTCGGCGTCGGCGTCGGCTGCGCCGGTCGCCCGCGCCTCGCGGGCCGCCCGGCGGCGTACGTCGGTGCGCCGCTGGAGCCCCGCCATCGACAACTCCACGATCAGGGCAAGCAGCGCCACCAGCAGGGCTCCGGCCACTACCTGCGCCTGGTTCTGGAAGGCGATCCCCTGGGTGATGATCCGGCCCAGCCCACCCCCGGCGACGATCGCGGCAAGCGTCGCGGTCGCGACGACCTGCACCGCGCTGGTGCGCAAGCCCGCCATCACGAGCGGCATCGCCAGCGGCAACTCGACCTTGCGCAGCAGCTCCCCGCCGGACATCCCCATGCCGCGCGCCGCCTCCACCACGTCGCGGTCGACCTGGCGCATGCCCACGTAGGTATTGGTGAGGATCGGTGGGATGGCGAAGAGCACCAGCGCGGTGACGGTGGCCTTGGCGCCGATGCCGAGCGGCCCGATCGCCAGGAGCACCAGCACAGCAAACGTGGGTACGGCTCTGCCGACGTTGCTGACGTTGATGGCCAGCGTGCCGCCCCGTCCGAGGTGGCCGAGCACCAGGGCGATCGGCAACGCCACCAGGCAGGCGATGCCTACCGCCAGTGCCACCAGACCGACGTGCTCCACCAAGCGGGTGGGCACGCCGTTAGGCCCTTGCCAGTGCGTCGGGTCGGTGAACCACTGGACCACTTCGGTGAGCGCGTTCACTGGACGCCTCGCTGCCACGGCGTCAGCATGCGCTGCACCCCCAGCAGCAGCAGGTCAGCAGCTACCGCGATGACCACGCACAGTGCGGCGGCAGTCAAGACCTGTGCCCTGAACACGCTGTTCAGCCCCTCGTAGATGAGATTGCCGAGTCCACCGGCACCGATGAGCGCGCCGACGGTGACCAGCGCGACGGTGGAGACGGTGGCAATGCGCAGCCCTGCGAAGACCGCCGGCAGCGCGAGCGGAAGCTCGACAGAGAACAGCTGTCGCGCCGGACCGTAGCCCATCCCGCGCGCGGACTCCCGGACGTCCTCGGGCACGCCTTCCAGTCCGGCGATGACGTTGCGCACCAGGATGGTGAGGGAGTAGATCACCAGCGCGATGATCACCGTCGGCGCTCCGAGGCCGGTGAAGGGCAACAGCAGGCCGAACAACGCCAGCGAGGGAACCGTGTACAAGCCGGTGGTGACGCCGAGGACGGCCCCTTCGGAGCGGAAGCGCCGCGCGAAAAGGGCGACCGGGAAGGCGATGGCGAAACCGATCGCCACCGACACCACGGTCAGGAAGACGTGCTGCTGTACGGCGGAGACAATTTCCTCCGACCGGGTACGCACGTAGTCTCCACAGAGCCACGCGTTCTCCGCCAAGCATCCTTGGGCGAGAGGGGTCACCCGATGGACCGTACCGCCGAACCGATGATCCGTCTCGATGCCGTCACCAAGCGGTACCCGGACGGGACCGTCGCCGTCGACGACCTCGACCTCGACGTGGCCAGTGGTGAACTCGTCGTGCTGGTCGGCCCGTCCGGTTGCGGCAAGACGACGACGATGAAGATGGTCAACCGGCTCATCGAACCGACGAGTGGACGCATCTACCTCGACGGCGACGACGTGACGAAGGTCGACCCGGTACAGCTACGTCGCCGGATCGGCTACGTCATCCAGCAGGTCGGGTTGTTCCCGCACCGCACGATTCTCGACAACACCGCGACGGTGCCTTCGCTCATCGGCTGGGACAAGCGCAAGGCGCGGGCACGAGCCACCGAGCTGCTCGATCTCGTCGGTCTCGATCCCGACCGCTTCGGGAAGCGCTACCCCCACCAGCTGTCGGGCGGCCAGCGCCAGCGGGTCGGGGTGGCGAGGGCGCTCGCCGCGGATCCGCCGGTGCTGCTGATGGACGAACCGTTCGGTGCGGTCGACCCGATCGTGCGGGAGCGGCTGCAGGACGAGTTCCTGCGGCTCCAGGCGGAGGTACACAAGACGGTGCTCTTCGTCACCCACGACATCGAGGAGGCGGTGCGCCTCGGCGACCGGATCGCCGTCTTCGCCCAGGGCGGGCGCATCGAGCAGTACGACACCCCGGCGACGATCCTCGGCGTACCGGCGACCCCCTTCGTTGCCGACTTCGTCGGCGCCGACCGCGGGCTCAAGCGGCTGTCCGTCACCCACATCGACCGCGCCGACCTGGAGAGCCCGCCCGTCGTCCACCTCGACGATCGGCTCGCCGTCGCCGCGGACGAGCTGAGTCGACGCACCGCGCGCTGGGCGGTGGTGCTCGACGACGCCCAGCAGTTGCATGGGTGGATCGGCGTCGACGCCACCCGCGGCGACGGTGTGGTCAGCGACCGGGCTCGGCGGATGGCCGCGTGGGTGCCGATGGGTGCCACACTCAAGGCGGCGTTCGCCGAGATGCTCAAGCAGGACTCCGGGTGGGTGGCGGTGCTGGATGGTGACCGCTACCTCGGCGTACTCACTCCGAGCAGCCTGCACGAGGCGCTGCGCCGCTCGGTCGACGCCGACGCGGCCGGGGTGGAAGGCGCCACGGTCGACGTAGCCACCGTCGAGCACGCCTGAGCGCCACCCCCTCCTCTCCGACCCCCTCCTCTCCGACCTGTCAGGCAATGCGTGCGCTATAGCGCACGGATTGCCTGACAACTCTGCCTAGCGGTGGACGGCGGCGGGTCAGGCGGGAGCCACGTCGTCGTCGTCGGGCGGTTTGTCCGGTACGCGGCACACCCGCTCGAGGAACAGCGCCACCGCCACCACGAGCAGCGCCGCCAGTACGGCGAAACCCGCTCGCGCGGCGTTGCCGCGGGTGAACGCGGTGCTCGCCGGCAGCAGGAACAGGCAGACGCCGGTGTACGCCCCGGCGACCAGGGCGCCCGTGTGCGACCCGGCCTTGGCGAGCGCCGCCATGCGGGCGGCGACGAGCGGGTTCACCGGCTTGGTGCCCGGCCGCCGTTGCAACCTGGCCTGCAGTCCCCGCGCGGTGACCGCCAGCGCGACAGCGAGCAGCAGCAGTGCGACCGCCGCGCTGGACGGCACCCCGGGTTGCAGGCTCGCCCGACTGTCCAGGACGCGCAGCACCGCCCAGGTGACCGCCGCCGCGACCACGAGCAGCGCAGCCAGCACGGCCGGCCGGGTGGGTTTCACGCGGGAAGCCGCAGGTGCAGAGTCGGGCAGCGGCGTACGCCGCCGCGGCCGGCAGCAGTAAGCAGGTCGGCGACCATCCCGCGAGCGGGGAGCGCGGCATCCGGGTCGACATCGAGCCAGGGCGCGAGCACAAAGGCCCGCTCGTACGCCCGCGGATGCGGCACGGTGAGCACCGGTCCGCACCGCCGCTGGTCGCCTACCGCAATGATGTCGATGTCGATGACACGGGGTCCCCACCGCTCCCGGCGGATCCGGCCCAGCGCGTCCTCCACGGAGTTGACCCACCGCAGCAGCGCCTCCGGCGGGAGCGCCGTCTCGACGAGCAGTACGGCGTTGAGGTAGTGCGGCTGCTCGGGGCCGCCGACGGGAGCGGTTTCGTAGACAGCAGACACGGCGACCGGGCACAGCTCGCCATCGGCGACCAGCTGGTCGAGCGCCCCTTGCAGGTGCGCCAACCGGTCGCCGAGGTTGCTCCCCAGCGAGAGCACACAGCGGTGGCGGCCGGAAGGGAGCGCTCGGCTCACCCGCGGTCCCGAGCAACAGTCACCGCAACGTCGGTGAAGGTCACCGGCAAGGGGGCGCCCGGCTTGTGCACAGTGACCTCGACCGAGTCGACCAAGGGCTCGCCCAGACAGGCGTCGGCGACCCGCTGCGCCAACGTCTCCAGCAGGCGCACCGGCTCTCCCCCGACCACGGCGGCGACGCGCTGGGCCAGCGCGCCGTAGTCGACGGTGTCCGCCAGGTCGTCACTGTCGGCGGCGGGACCGGTGTCGAGGAAGAGCATCACGTCCACCAGGAAGTCCTGACCGTGCGCTCGCTCCTCGGGGAGTACGCCGTGGTGTCCTCGGACGCGCAGGCCGCGCAGCGTCACCCGGTCGCTCACTCGGTCACTCCGTCCGCCGACGTAGGTTCTGCTGCCCGCCACGCCGCAGCTTGCCGCACCGCCGCAGCCACCCGCACGGCGTCGAGGCTGGCGGCCACCTCGTGGACGCGTACGCACCACACGCCGCGGGCGGCGGCCAGCGCACTGACTGCCACGGTCCCCGCAGCCCGATCGCCGGTCGGCCGGTCGGCGGTCGGCCGGTCATCGCCCTGCGGAGAGCCCAGCAACCGACCGAGGAAGGACTTGCGGGAGGCTCCCACCAGCAGCGGGCGACCGAGCGCGGCCAACTCGTCGAGGCCGGCCAGCAGTGCCCAGTTGTGATCGGCGTTCTTGGCGAACCCCAATCCGGGGTCCAGGACGACCTGCTCGGGTCGTACGCCGGCGCCGATCACCTCGTCGAGTCGCGCGCGCAGCTCGTCGCGGACCTCCGCCACGACGTCGTCGTACACCGCCTGGTGCTGCATGGAGTGGCTGTGCCCGCGCCAGTGCATCACGACGTACGGCACCCCAGCCGCGGCAACGAGCCGGGGCAGCGCCGGGTCGGCCCGCCCGCCGCTGACGTCGTTGACGATGCGGGCGCCTGCGGCGAGCGCCGCTTCGGCAATGTCCGCGCGCATCGTGTCGATGCTGACCGTGGCCCCGGCGGCGGCGAGTTCGCGTACGACGGGCAGGACCCGGCGGCGCTCCTCCTCCGGCGTGACCCGTGCGGCGCCCGGCCGGGTGGACTCCCCGCCCACGTCCACGATGTCGGCGCCCGCCCGGTACAGCACCAGCCCGTGGGTCACCGCGTCGCCCGCGTCGAGGAAGCGTCCTCCGTCGGAAAAGGAGTCGGGGGTCACGTTGACCACACCCATGACGCGGCACCGGTC
>JBBSMJ010000116.1:0-5043 GCA_038233235.1 Actinomycetes bacterium
ACGTCCCGGCGACGTAGGGAACAGCGGGTTCTGACCGAGCGTTGCGGGGGGTGGCACGCCTGTTGCACGCCTGCTGTACGACGGCTGGCGCCTGCTGGCAGACTGGCACGAGTTCCGGTTCACGCCACGTACGGGATCGCGGGTGGCAACCCAACCTTTGCCACCGGTCCAGGCCGGCGACCCGGCGCCCCACCGAGGAGGAGATCACCATGAAGCCGGACATTCACCCTGAGTACGCCGACACGACAGTGACCTGCACGTGTGGCAACACCTTCACCACCCGCAGCACCGCTGCCAACGGCGTCATCCACGCCGACGTCTGCTCGGCATGCCACCCCTTCTACACCGGCAAGCAGAAGATCCTCGACACCGGCGGCCGGGTGGCGCGCTTCGAGAAGCGCTTCGGCAAGACCGCCGAGCGCGCAACCAAGGGCTAGCGACCTCACGGCGTCGGTCCCGGGCACCAGCCCGGCGACCGGCGCCGTTGTCGTGTCCGCCCGGCCGGCGCAGCGCGGCCGTCATCGTTTCGGAGGCCCGCATGACAGAGACGCTCGAGGGGCTGGACGGGCTGCACGCCGAGTACGCCGAGCTGGAGCAGCAACTCGCCGATCCTGCCGTTCACACCGACCAAGCGCGCGCCCGCACTCTCGGCCGCCGCTACGCCGAGCTCACGCCGGTCATCGAGACGGCGCGAGAGATCGCCCGGACCGACGCCGACCTGGGGGCGGCCCGAGAGCTGGCCGCGGAAGACGAGAGCTTCGCTGCCGAGGCCGGGGAGTTGACGCGCCGTCGCGAGGAGCTGGTGGAGCGGCTGCACGCGCTGCTCGTACCACGCGACCCGGCCGACGACAAGGACGTCATCGTCGAGATCAAGGCCGGTGAGGGTGGGGAGGAGTCCGCGCTGTTCGCGGGCGACCTGCTGCGGATGTACCTGCGCTACGCCGAGCGGCGCGGGTGGCGGACAGAGGTGTTGGGGGCGGTCGAGTCCGACCTCGGCGGCTACAAGGACGTCCAACTCGCCATCAAGGCACGCGGCAATCCCGCACCTGGCGATGGTGTCTGGGCGCGGCTGAAGTACGAAGGGGGCGTGCACCGTGTCCAACGCGTTCCGGTGACCGAGTCCCAGGGACGCATTCACACCTCCGCGGCCGGCGTGCTGGTGCTGGCGGAGGCGGAGGACGTCGAGGTCGACATCGACCCGGCGGACCTGCGCGTCGACGTCTACCGTTCCTCCGGGCCGGGCGGGCAGAGCGTCAACACCACCGACTCCGCCGTACGTATCACTCACGTCCCCACCGGCACCGTGGTGTCCTGCCAGAACGAGAAGAGTCAGCTGCAGAACAAGGAGCAGGCGCTGCGGATCCTGCGGGCGCGGCTGCTCGCCGCCGCGCAGGAGGCCGCCGACCAGGAGGCCGCCGACGTCCGCCACTCGCAGGTGCGCACCGTCGACAGGTCCGAGCGGATTCGCACCTACAACTTCGCGGAGAACCGCATCGCCGACCACCGAGTCAACTACAAGGCGTACAACCTGGACCAGGTGCTCGACGGCGACCTCGACGCGGTCGTGCAGGCCTGCCTGGACGCCGACGCTGCCGACCGGTTGGCCGCCGGCACCCGGTGAACGACGAACCACGGCCGGTCGATCGGCCGGTCGACCAGCTAGCCGATCAGCTGGCCGACGCCACCGCCCGGCTCGCCATCGCGGGCGTGCCGTCGCCGCGCCATGATGCGGAGGAGCTGGCCGCGCACCTGCTCGGCTGCACCCGCGGCGAGCTGGTGACCCAACGGGCCGTCGATCCTGAGGCGTACGCCGCCCTGCTGCGGCGACGCGTCGCCCGTGAGCCGCTGCAGCACCTCACCGGAGCGTCCTACTTCCGTCACCTCACGCTCGCGGTCGGCCCGGGTGTCTTCCTGCCGCGTCCGGAGACCGAGCTCGTCGCCGACAGCGCGATCGCCGCGGCGCGGCAGGCGGCGGCCGCAGGTGGGCGCGCCCCCGTCGTGGTCGACCTGGGCGCGGGCTCTGGGGCCATCGCCTTCAGCGTCGCCGTGGAGGTGCCCGGAGCCGTCGTCCACGCCGTAGAACTCACCGCGGCGGCGTTCCAGTGGCTCACCCGGAACCGGTCGGTGCTGCCGGAATCCGTCCGCACGCGCGTACACCTGCACCAGTGCGACCTGGCTACCGCCCTGCCCGAGCTCGACGGCGCCGTGGACGTGGTGGTGAGCAATCCGCCGTACATCCCGCCGGGGTCCGTCGTGAGGGACCCGGAAGTGAGCGAGTACGACCCGCCGGCCGCCCTCTGGGGATCGGGCGTCGACGGGCTGGACGACGTACGCGCCGTCGAGCGGGCGGCGGATCGGCTGCTGCGGCCGGGCGCCGCGGTTGTCGTCGAACACGCCGACCTACAGGGGGAGAGCGCCCCGGCGATCTTCGCGACAACCGGCCGATGGCGGGACGTCCGCGATCACCGCGACCTCGCCGGTCGGCCCCGTTTTGTGACCGCCCGGCGGACCCCCGACCTCGCCGGTCGGTAACCTCGGCTGGTGCCGCGCCGCTACGACTGCAGTGACCCGGAGCAGCGCCGACAAGGCCTCACCGCCGCGGCCGCGGCCCTCCGTCGCGGCGACCTCGTAGTGGTTCCAACCGACACGGTGTACGGCGTTGGAGCCGACGCCTTCTCCCCAGCGGCGGTTGCCGCCCTGCTGGCGGCGAAGGGCCGCGGCCGCACCATGCCGGTACCGGTGCTCGTCGGCACCACCCGCACTCTGGACGGGCTGGTCGACGGGCTCGGTGTCCACGGCGAGGAGCTCGTGGCGGCGTTCTGGCCGGGTCCGCTGACCCTCGTGGTGCGCCACCAGCCGTCACTGCGCTGGGACCTGGGGGACGCCCGCGGCACGGTGGCGGTGCGCATGCCGCTGCACCCGATCACCCTGGAGCTGCTCCGCGACGTCGGCCCGGTCGCCGTGAGCAGCGCCAACCGCTCCGGCCAACCGCCGGCGACCACGGCCGACGACGCGGTGAGCCAGCTCGGGGACGCGGTTGCGGTCTACCTCGACGGCGGTCCCTGCGCCGAACCGGTGCCCTCGACCATCCTCGACCTGACCGGCGAGGAGCCGCGGGTGTTGCGCTCCGGTGCGCTCTCCGTGGAGCGGCTGCGCGAGGTCGTGCCCACCGTGGTGTACGAAGCCTGAACGCGGGTTTACCGGCGAGCGGCACGATCAGGGACCGGTGCGCCATTACAGTGGTCTGATCCCGCCACGTTCCCGGAGGAGCAGGTCATGAGCCCGACCGATGTCCCGTTCTGGGGGCCGGACTTCACGGCCCTGCAGCAGCAGGACCCCGAGATCGCCGATGTGGTGCTGAGCGAGCTCGACCGGCTGCGCGGCGGTTTGCAGCTCATCGCGAGTGAAAACTTCACCTCCCCGGCAGTGCTTGCCGCGCTCGGTTCGACGCTGTCCAACAAGTACGCCGAGGGCTACCCCGGCAAGCGCTACTACGGGGGCTGCCGGGAAGTCGACCGCGCCGAGGAGATCGGCATCGCTCGCGCGAAGCAGCTGTTCGGCGCGGAGGGTGCCGGCCCTGACGGCGGCGAGCTGCACGCCAACCTGCAGCCGCACTCCGGCGCCAGCGCCAACCTCGCGGCGTACGCCGCCCTGCTCACCCCCGGCGACACCGTGCTCGCCATGGCGCTGCCGCACGGCGGCCACCTCACCCACGGCAGCAAGGTCAACTTCTCCGGCAAGTGGTTCAACACCGTCGGCTACGGCGTACGCGAGGACACCGAACTCATCGACTACGACCAGGTTCGCGACCTCGCCCGCGAGCACCGGCCCAAGATGATCATCTGCGGGGCGACCGCCTATCCGCGGCTCATCGACTTCGCGGCCTTCCGCGAGATCGCCGACGAGGTGGGTGCCTGGCTGCTCGTCGACGCAGCCCACTTCATCGGCCTCGTCGCCGGCAAGGCGATCCCCTCACCAGTGCCCTACGCCGACGTGGTCACCTTCACCACTCACAAGGTGCTGCGCGGGCCGCGCGGCGGCATGATCCTGTGCCGGGCCGACCTCGCGTCGCGCATAGACAAGGCGGTGTTCCCGTTCTCTCAGGGGGGCCCGCTGATGCACGGGGTGGCCGCGAAGGCGGTAGCGCTGCACGAGTGCCTGCAGCCGGCGTACCAGGGCTATGCGCGTCAGGTCATCGCCAACTGTCAGGCGCTGGCCGAAGGGCTCGCCGCCGACGGCATGCGGCCGGTCTCCGGCGGCACCGACACCCACCTCACCCTCGTCGATCTGCGCGGTCTCGACGTCACCGGCAAGGAAGCCGAAGAGCGCTGCGACGCCGCGCGGATCACCTTGAACAAGAACACCGTCCCCTACGACCCGCAGAAGCCGTTCGTGGCCTCCGGCATCCGGGTGGGAACCCCAGCGGTGACGACTCAGGGCATGGTCGAAACCGACATGAAGGAGGTCGCCGGGCTCATCGGACGCGCCGTTCGCGACGCGGACGGGTCCGCCGCGGCGGAGATCGCGCAGGCGGTCGGCTCCCTCGTCGCGAGCCACCCGGCGTACCCCCGCGACGCCCACTAGGGCGGCTGACCAGTGCGGGAGTACCTCCTCGTCCTGCTCGTCGCGGCCGGCGTCACCTATCTGGTCACGCCTGTCGTACGCCGGGTGGCCGAGCGAGTGGGGGCGATGGCCCCGGTCCGGGACCGCGACGTACACGCCATCCCCACCCCGCGCGGCGGCGGCGTCGCCATGTTCATCGGCTTCATGGCTGCTCTCGTCGTGGCGGAGGCGATGCCCTTCCTGACCCGAGCGTTCGAGGGGAGCGACGAGCGCCGGGCGCTCATCGCCGGTGCGGCGCTCATCTGTCTGCTGGGTCTGGCGGACGACCGATGGGGGATGGACGCGCTGACGAAGTTTGCCGGGCAGGTGGTGGCGGCGGGGATCATGGTCACCCAGGGCGGTCTCCAGCTGCTCTGGCTTCCGGTGCCGCGCTACGGGCTGCTGGTGCTCGACGAGCAGTGGGGGGTGCTGCTCACCGTG
>JBBSMJ010000117.1:0-5007 GCA_038233235.1 Actinomycetes bacterium
CACCTGCCTGGGTGTGGCCACGAGCAGCCGTACGCCGTCGCGCGCCAAGCCGCGACCTTCCGGTGGTTCGCCAGCGGACAGCTCCGGCGGAAGCTGAAAGCGCGTTCGCGGCTCGACCGGCAGCGCGCTCATCCGCGTCCCTCGGGAGCCAGCGCCGGGTCGCTAGCCCGATATCGCCCGCTCGGCAGCTCACCGTCGACGAGGCGGAGCAGGGGCGGTACGACGGACTCCGGCTCCGGCCGGTCGGAGATGTCCTCGCCCGGGAAGGCGTCCTGGTGCATGCGGGTGCGCATGTCTCCGGGGTCGAAGGCGTAGACCCGCAGCTCCGGGTGTTCGGCACCGAGGATGGCGCTCAGCTGGTCCAGCGCCGCCTTGCTGGAGCCGTAGCCGCCCCACCCGGCGTACGGTTCGACGGCGGCATCGGAGGTCACGTTGACCACGGTGCGCCCAGTGCCGGCACGCAACTGGGGGAGCAGCAACTGGGTGAGGGCAAGCGGCGCGACGGCGTTGACCCGGTAGACCCGTTCCAGCTCCTCGATCGGATAGTCGGCCAACCCCGGCTGCGGGCTCGGACCCAGGACGCTCGCATTGTTGACGAGCAGGTCGAGCCCGCCAGCGTCGCGGACAACTACGGCGAGCCCTTCACGGTGACGCGGGTCGGCGACGTCGCCCGGGACGGCCACCACGTCGGCCCGCGAGGCGAGCTCTGTGCCCGCCACCTCCAGCGCCGCCGCATCTCTGGCATCGATGACCAGTCTCCAGCCACGTTCGGCGAGAGCTCGAGCGAGTGTCAGGCCGAGGCCGCGCGAGGCCCCGGTGACGAGTGCGACCGACACGGCGGTCTCCTTTCGATGACAGGAAGAGCTTGCACTCGACATACTGGTAGTTGAAGTGAACTTGAAGTCAAGAAGCAAGGTGAGCTGAGTGAAAACTGGTGACTTGCTGACGGTTCGGCAGGTAGCAGACCGCAGTGGCTTCGCGCCGTCAGCGCTGCGGTACTACGAGCGGGAGGGCCTCGTTGCAGCCCGGCGCACGACTGGAGGGCAGCGCCGCTACGAGCGGAGTGTGCTGCGTCGACTCGCCTTCATCCGGGCGGCACGCAACGTGGGGCTCACGCTGGAGGAGGTGCGCGCGGCGCTGCACACGCTGCCCGACGCGAGGACCCCCACTCGCGCGGACTGGACTCGGTTGTCCCGGTCTTGGCGGCGTCGGCTGGACGAGCAGATCGCCGCGCTGTCCGCGCTGCGCGAGGGACTGGACTCCTGCATCGGCTGCGGCTGCCTGTCACTGCAGCGCTGCGCCATCTCCAACCCGGGCGATCAGGCGGCGCGGCAGGGCCCGGGTGCCCGCTATCTGCCGCCGCCGCTGCGAGCGCCAGCCCGCGAGTAGGGAAACCTGGTCTATGAGGGGCCGGGATAAGGGATAGCCTGAGCCCCGGCTCGGACCCCCGATCCGGCTAGTCCTCCTCCCTCTCACTCCTTACGAGGTCTCGGTGCCCACCGGCAAGGTGAAGTGGTACGACGTCGACAAGGGTTTCGGCTTCTTGTCCCGCGACGATGGCGGCGACGTCTTCGTGCACTCCTCGGCGCTGCCCGCGGAGGCGGCCGCGCTGCGTCCCGGCGCCCGGGTGGAGTTCGGCGTGGCGGAAGGTCGACGAGGTGAGCAGGCCCTCTCCGTGCGCGTGCTCGACCCGCTGCCATCGGTGGTCCAGGCCACCCGCAAGGACCCCGACGACATGGCCGTCATCCTCGAGGACCTGATCAAGGCCCTGGACGGCCTGTCCAACAGCTTCCGCCGCGGGCGCTACCCGGAGCCCCCGATCACCAAGAAGATCGCCGCGGTGCTGCGGGCCGTGGCCGACGACCTCGACGGCTGAGCACGCCTGCCAGAACGCCGTCACGAGCAGCAGGCGCACATCGGCGACCTGCTGCTCGTGACTGAAGCGTCAGTTGGCCAAGCGGGCCGCGTCCCCGAGGTTCGAGTTCCCCTCCAAGAAGGAGATGCGGTCGATCGCTCGGTGCCGAGGACCGGTGTAGCGGAGGACGTAGAGCCCGTTGCGGACGTCCGTGACGTAGATCAGCCCGTCCTTGATGATCGGGAAGCTCCACATGACGACCTTGTTAGTGCCCTCGGATAGCGCCGGGTCCTCGGTGGCCACGTAGTACAGCGGCTCCGGGAGGAAGTAGCCGGTCTGCTTCGGCCGCACCGGATCGCGCAGCGAGATGGCCTGCAGGCCGCCGGAGTGCCAGGTCACCAGGCCCAGCTTGCGCAGCAGGGTGGGGTTGTGGGCGGCGTAGCTCGTACGCTCGATGTTGTTCGGGTCCTTGCCAGCGGCAGACTCGCAGTACGCCTGCTGATTCTCGGCGAGGCGGTACTCACCGACGACCTCCGGCTGCCGCTTGTCCCGGATATCGGCGATCTTCACCCAGCCCCAGGGGCAGCCGTGTTCGTCCTTGCCGATCAACTCGTCGAGGTAGTCGCCGTAGACCTCCTCGGTGAGAATTGCGTACGGCCGGTTCGGCACCTTGACCGCCGAGTGCACACCCGGGTTCGTGTACCGCACGCGGTGCGACACCGGAGTGATGAGGCGTATGCGCGGGTTCTCCTTGGCCCGCGCGAGGTCCTTGCTGTTGGCGATGAGGTAGCCCCCGCCCAGGTAGGCCAGGTGCACCTTGGTGCCTGAGTAGTTCACGTCCATGGAGTGCAGGGCCACGTCGCGCGAATCGCGTACCCGCTGCGGGAACTGCCGGTTCGGATTGAACGTCACCAGCTCCTCGAACCGTCCCTCGCTGGCGCCGCTGATGTCGGTGACGATGAGGTTGGGGAAGTCCAAGTCGCTCGTCGGGGTGGACATGTAGAGGAGGGCGCGTCCATCCTTCTTCGGGTCGATCCACAGGTAGAACTCGTGCGGCTGGCGGCTGGGAACGTAGACCGAGACCAGCGAGGGGTTGGCCGGGTCGCTGAGGTCGTAGAACTTGATCGTCGGGGTCACCCGTACGCCGGCGCACTCGTGGATGAGCGAGCTGCAGGTGAAGCCCAAGACCATGAGCAGCTTCTTCTCCGGCCACACCCGCAGCTCTCGCGTGGTTTCCCCGATGTTGCCGGCGTTGGGCGGGCCGATCTCGCCGACGATGCGCGGGTCCGCGGGATCGGAAATGTTGACGACGAGCACTCCCGGGCGGCGGTGACCTTCAGAGCCGTCCGTCCGGTTGCCCACGTAGAGGTAGTCGCCGTAGAGCGCCGGCGCTGCGTTCATGCCACGCGCGGCGAGTGGATTGTGGCCGACGACCTCGAAGTTCTCGCTGGTTCCCGGGCGTACCGGGTCGGGTACGTGGCCGGCGGGCGAGGCGGGTGCCGCGGCCGGGCGTACGCCGCTCAGCTGCGCTGCCGTCGAGGTGGCGACGGCGGCGGATGACACACCACTGACCACTAACGCCGACGCGGCGAGCGCGCCGTAGACCTTGAAGCGCATAGCACCCTCCCAGCCCCTCGCCGGAGCGACTCCGCGCCAGCAAAGTTTGTACGCCGGCACGTCCGGCGCCCGTCACCGCGTGTCGCTTCCGCGGTGCGGAGAGCAGTGCAACGCCTCAGCGTGACCGTGTCAACCCCCCGGGTGCTGGCGGAGCGTTCCGTGGAGCCGGGTCTGCGTGGAAGACTGCGGAGCTGTGTCGCCAACCACCGCCCGCACCCGCCGCCCCGTTGTCGACCAGGTCTGCGCCGAGGCGGTCGATATGGCTCGCGCTGCGGCGGAGGAGCTGGCCGGTCCCGACCAGGTCGGAGAGCACCTCGACGTGGTGGCCGACGCCGACCGGGTCGTCACGCACCTGTTCGCCTGTCGGTCGCCGGGATACCGCGGGTGGCGGTGGGCGGTCACCGTCGCCCGCGCCTCCCGGGCTAGGGCGGTCACCCTCGACGAGACCGCCCTGCTGCCCGGACCGGACGCGCTGCTCGCCCCCGAATGGCTGCCGTGGAGCGACCGGCTGCGCCCCGGAGACGTCGGCGTCGGCGACCTATTGCCCATCGAGGAGGACGACGAGCGGCTGGTCCCCGGCTACACCGGGGCCGACGACTCGCCCGATGTCGCCGAGTTCGCCGCCGCTGTCGGGCCGTGGTTGGCCCACCAGCTCGGCCTCGGTCGGGCGCGGGTGCTCTCCCGGGAGGGACGCCACGACGCTGCCGAGCGCTGGTACGCCGGAGATGCCGGCCCGCTGGCTCCGGTCGCCAAGGTCGCCCCGGCGGTGTGTTCGACCTGCGGCTTCTTCGTACCGCTCGGGGGGGCGCTCGGCCAGGCGTTCGGGGCGTGCGCCAACGAGTTGTCCCCGTCGGAGGGTCGGGTGGTGGCCGCGGACCACGGCTGCGGAGCGCACTCGGAGGCGGCCCGGATGCCCGCCCTCCTGCGGGTGGCCCCACCGGTCGTCGACGAGATGGGGTACGACGACCTGGCGCTGCGTCCGGCCGCGCTGCACCCGGCCCCGCGTGCACCCGGCTCCGTCGACGATGCGGAACCGGTCGAAGACCTGGGGCACAGCTGACGAACCCTCCGGTGCTCCGCGGCGCGCTGCCCGGCGGCGGGGCGGGAGACGCCGCGGACGGGGACCCCTTCGACACGTCGGCACTACGCAGTCGGGTGATCGCCGCGTGGGCGGCCTCACCCGCGCGGTTCCGGGAGGACGCCAACGCGGAGGAGGACCTCGCCCTCGGCGCCTACCGCGATCGGGTCGTCGTCGAGCTCGCGCAGAACGCCGCGGACGCCGCGGCCCGCGCCGGCGTACCCGGCCGGCTGCTGCTGCGCCTCGCGCCTGACGCTGGACCCGCCGCGGCGACCGGGGCGGACCACGGCGCGCTGCTCGCGGCCAATACCGGCGCTCCGCTCGACGCGGCTGGGGTGGAGGCGCTGTCCACCCTGCGGGCCTCGGCGAAGCGGGATGCGGGCTCCCTGTCGGTTGGCCGTTTCGGTGTGGGCTTTGCGGCGGTGCTGGCGCTCAGCGACGACCCGACGATCCGCTC
>JBBSMJ010000118.1:0-4955 GCA_038233235.1 Actinomycetes bacterium
CGCCGAGCACAACGGGGCGCCGAGCACAACGTGGAAACAAATCCGTCGTAGCGACGGAAAAGTTTCCACGCTCGCCCCGATCGACGGCGTTGCCGCGATCGACGGCCGAACCGGGTCCGGTTGCCACCGGCCGAGCGGGGACGCGGAGGGTGGGCGACGCTCAGGCCTCCAGGGCGGTGGGATGCACGCGCGCGACCCACCCGGCCGGATCGTTGATCTCCGCCCGGGTGGGCAGCGTGTCCGGCGAGGTCCACACCTGGTTGAAGCCGTCCATGCCGACGCGGTCCACCACGCCGCGGACGAACGCGGCGCCCTCGGCGTACTGCTTCATCTTCACGTCCAGACCGAGCAGTCGGCGCAGCAGCTGGTCGAGCGGGCCGGCGCCGGCGCGCCGCCGGTCGAAGCGGTCGCGGATCGTGCGGACGGTGGGCACTACCTCTTCGCCGACCCCGTCCATGACGTAGTCGGCGTGACCCTCGAGCAGCGACATGACGGCGGTCAGCCGGTCGAGAACCTCGCGCTGCTCCGGCGTCTGCACGGCGTCGAGCAGCGACACGCCTTCGTCGCCACGCGCGGTACCGATCAGCGCCGTCGCCGTGTCCCGCAGCCGTTGCAGCATCGAGGCCGGGTCGAGATCGGTCGCGTCGACGAAGCGGTCGATCTCGCTCCGCAGGTATCCCCCGAGCCACGGCACCGCGCTGAACTGCACGCGGTGAGTGACTTCGTGCAGGCACACCCACAGCCGGAAGTCACGCGGCTCGACGCGCAGCTCCTGCTCCACGTGGACGATGTTCGGCGCGACCAGCAGCAGGCGGCCCCCGGTGCCGAACAGCTCGTACTGCCCGAGCACCTTGGCAGACAGAAAGGCGAGCAGGGTCCCGATCTGTACGCCGGCCAGCCGCGCCCCGACCGCGGCGACCAGCGGGCTGGGCTCCTGCTTGGAGCGGGCCTGCAGCCGGTCGATCAGCGGGTCGAGCAGGGTCTGGAAACCGTTGACGTTCTCGCGTACCCACCGCGGTCGGTCGACGACGGCAACCGGCTCGGTCGAGGCCGCAGGCTCCAGGTGAGTCACCGTGGCCACGTGGCGTTCGGCGGCGACGGACAGCTCACGCAGCTGCGCCACCGCAGCGAACGCCTCCTTGCGGCTCACCTCGGGGCCGGGCCGCAACAGCCGCAACGCGGTCGTCACCGCGAGATCCCAGTCGATCATCCCGGTACCGGGTCCGCCCCCGAGCAGGTTCGTCATGACCCCAACCGTACGACCTTGGCCGGCGGACACGCTGCCGGTGCGACACTGATGGTGATGTTCGTCACCGTGCATGTGTTGTCCGGTGCGCTGTTGGGAGCCGTACACCCGCGACCTCTGCCGTCGCGCCCATGGCCGGTCTTCGCGACTGCGGTGGCCTCCCACCTGGTGCTGGACGCCGTACCTCACTGGGGGACCCCGGATGACGCGACGTTCCTGCGAGCCGCCCGCGTCGACGGGTTGATCGGCCTGGCGGTGCTGGCGGCGGCGGGGCTGCGCTCTCCGCGCTCCAGCCGTTCTGCGGTGTGGGCTGGCATGGCCGGCGCAGTTCTGCTGGATCTGGACAAGCCGGCACTGCACTTCTTCGGCCGGCCACTGCAGCCCTGCTGGGTGCGCTGGATCCACCAGCGGGTGCAGCGGGAGTGGCCAGGCGGACTGCGTACGGAGGCGCCGGCAGCTGCCCTGCTCGCCGTGCTGCTCGCCTGCGCCTACGCGCGAGCGCCAGCAGAGGCAGCGGGGGCAGCGGGGTCAGCGGCAGCCGCAGCGGGCGAGCGCGGTGGCCGCCCGGTCCAACTCCCGCTCCGCCGTCAGCACGTCCGGTGAGGCGTCGGCGAGCAGCGCGAAAACGAGCAGCCGCCCATCCGCGTCCAGCACCGTGCCGGCCAGGGCGCTGACTCTCGACAGCGTCCCGGTCTTGGCGCGTACCAGCCCCGCCCCGTGAGTGGCCGGCGGGGCGTCGTACCGCTCGGCGAGCGTCCCGTTGAAGCCGGCGACCGGGAGGGCGCTGAGCATCCGCCGCAACCGGAGCTCCTCAGGATTGGCAGCGCGGGAGAGCAGGGACGCCAGCAACCGCGGCGTGACTCGGTTGGCCCGGGCGAGCCCGCTGCCGTCCCGCAAGATGAGCCCGCCGGTGGCCAGGCCGAGCCGGTCGATTGCGGCCGCCACCGCCGTGGCCCCGCCGGCAAACGTCGCCGGCTCCCCGGACGCAATCGCCACGTGACGGGCCAACGCCTCGGCGACGTCGTTGTCGCTGGCCACCAGCATCCGCTCGACCAGGGCGGCGACCGGTGGGGACGAGACCGACGCCAGCTGGGGGGCATCGGCGGCGGCGCCGGTGATGCGGCGTACCCGGCCGGTCACCCGCACACCGTCCGCCGCGAGCAAGTCGGCGAGGGACTCGCCGGTGAACACTGCGGGGTCGGGCACCCTGGTGCGGCCACCGGGCACTAGCCGGCCGCCGTCCGTGCTGAGTGCGGCCACCGGGCCCACCACGCCGGCTGGCACGTACGTCGGCTTCCAGTCGCTGCTCACCGCGACACCGGCGAACAGGGAGTCGTCGACGCGCAGCCGCACGCTGGTGGTCCCGGCGCGGCGCAGCGCCGCGGCGGTGGCGGACGCCAGGTCGGCGAGGCGAGCCGGCTGGGGATAGCCGGCAATCGCGCTCTTGGCGGTGTCCCGGGTCAGGGTCGGATCGCCACCGCCGACGAGGACGATCGAGCGCGGCTGCGGCCCACTGACCACCCGGGTGGTCAGTGGGCCTGCTGGGTCCAGGGTGGTCAGCGCCGCCGCGCCGGTGAGCAGCTTGGCGGTGGACGCGGGGATGCGGCCGCGGTCCGGGTCGACGGAGTGCAGCAACCGGCCCGTCGCCGCGTCGGCGACGGCCACCCCGATGCGTCGCCCCACTGCGGGCTGAGCCAACGCCGGTCCGACAGCGGCCGACAACCCGGCCGTCGTGGGCAGCGCGCCGTCACCGTCGGCCGGGAGGAGCACCGCCGCGGCCGGCGGCCGAGCGGGCACCTGGGCGGGTACGGCGGAACTGGCGCACCCCGCGACGAGCGCGAGCCCCAGGGCGGCGGAGAGCAGGCGGGAGGGCAACGTGACCTCACCTCCCCCGCGGCACTCACCGGCGTACGCGACACTGTGCGGCGAGTCTGGCAGCAAGGAGCGGAGGAGTGGTGGAGTTCGACGTCACGATCGAGATCCCCAAGGGGCAGCGCAACAAGTACGAGGTCGACCACAAGACCGGGCGTATCCGGCTGGACCGGATGCTGTTCACCGCCACCCGCTACCCGGCGGACTACGGGTTCATCGAGGACACGCTCGGCGAGGACGACGACCCGCTGGATGCTCTCGTTCTGGTCGACGAGCCGACGTTCCCCGGTTGTCTCATCCGCTGCCGGACCATCGGCATGTTCCGGATGACCGACGAGGCGGGAGGCGACGACAAGGTGATGTGCCTGCCGGCCGCGGACCCGCGGGTGGCGCACTTGCGAGACATCGACGACATGCCGGAGTTCTACAAGCTGGAGATCCAGCACTTCTTCGAGACCTACAAGGACCTTGAGCCGGGAAAGTCCGTGGAAGGCGCCACCTGGGCCGATCGGGCGGCGGCCGAGGAAGAAATAGCGGCGTCGTACGAGCGGCTGCGCCAGCACCCGGAGGCTCTGGACCACGGCTGATCGGTCGCCGCTACCTCCCGTGTAGGGCGCGGGCCGCGCGGTAGTCCTCCGGTGTGTTCACGTTGAGCAGTGAGGTCAGCTCAGGATCCGCCGCGGCGAGCGCGGCGTCGGCGAGCAGGGCTGCCGCGTCGAGGCGGCGGACGCGGCAGACGGCGAAGAGGTACGCCGGGCGCAACTGCCGCTCGGCGACCAGGCGATCGACGACGGGCGCCAGCGACGTGCGGTAGCCGGCGGCCAGCGGCTGCGGGTGGCCGTGCGCATGCGGCAGGACCACGTCGACATCTTCCACGGGCGTCGCCTCGGCGAACGCGGCGAGCACCCGGCGGACAAAGGCGACGTGCAGGAAGGGAAGATCGACCGAGCTGACGAACGCCGTCTCGGCCCTGTCGCCGACCGCGGCAAGGCCCACGGCCAGGCCCTGCAGCGGACCGAGCCCCTCCCGCGGGTCGTCGTAGACCTCGACACCGCTGCCCAGCGTGGGGAGCGGCTGCCCGGGGGCTCGAACGACGGCTATCGGCCCGCGGACAGCGCGGGCGAGGGTGTCCGTCGTACGCCGCAGCAGCGTGGAGCCGCCCCACTCGAGGGCGGCCTTCGGCGTACGCATGCGGGTGGAGCGGCCACCCGCCAGCACGATCCCAGCGGCGTTGGACACGAGGCTCCTGGTGACGCGGTGGACCCGCGAGCGTAGCCCGCCCGATGCGCGGAATCAGCCCCCGCCACCGGCGCGCCACATGCGCCCCGGGGGCTGCACGAGCGGTTGCGTGAGGTTCAATTGGGCCGTTGCCCCGAAGACCTCAGGAGACGCACATGAGCCACATCAAGCTGCCCGTACTCGAGGAGACCGGCTTCATCCAGCTGCGCGACTTCGACGGGACCGTGCCCCCAGCCGAATGGGAGGGCATGGAGTACGTCGACTGGAAGAGTGGCGGCGACACCAACTTCGCGCCCATCGCGTCCGCGTTCGGTGAGATGGAGTGCCGCGGGTTCTGGGACCACGGCAAGGCCGACAAGGACGGCATCTGGACCGCAAACGCTGAGAAGTGCCCCACGCTGGTCAAGTGGACCGAGGAAGCGGGGGCGGTCTACGGGCGGGTGCGTGTCATCAAGCTCGAGCCCAACACCTACGAGGACGCGATCCGCAACCTGCACCCGGACGACAACAACCGGCTGAACCCGGACGGCGAGGGCTGGGTCGTCCGCGCGTGGCTCAACCTCACCGACGACGTGGACAGCTACATGGTCGTCCGGGA
>JBBSMJ010000119.1:0-4933 GCA_038233235.1 Actinomycetes bacterium
CGTACCGCTGCTCGTCCCCGACCCGCGGGTGCAGGAGCTACTCGCCGCCGCCTTGATCGTCGTCGCCGTCCTACAGCCCGTGGCCGGGGTGGTGTTCGTCCTCGACGGGGTCCTCATCGGCGCGGGCGACGGCCGCTACCTCGCCGCGGCCGGGGTCGTCACCGTGGTGGCGTTCCTGCCGGCCGCCTGGGCGGTGCTCGCGTTCGGCGGCGGGCTGGTGGCGCTGTGGTGGGCGCTGGGGGTGTGGATGATCGTGCGGCTCGCGGTGCTCGGCACCCGCGCGTCCGGCGACGGCTGGTTGGTCACCGGCGCCGTACGCCGCTGAGCTTTCACCCAGCGGCAGTCAGGAAGTGGCGACGACCTCGACGTCGATGTGCGCCACGACCTCCGGGTGCAGCCGCACGTGCACCCGGTGCTGCCCGAGCGTCTTGATCGGAGCCGACAGCTCGATGCGGCGCCGGTCCAGCGGTGGGCCGCCCGCAGCGCGTACGGCGTCAGCCACGTCGCCGGTGGTTACCGACCCGAACAGTCGACCGGTTGTGCCCGCCCGAGTGGGCAGCCGGACCTCCAGCGCCGCGAGCTGGCCGGCGACCTCGCGGGCTTGACCGAGATCGCCGATCTCGCGGGCCTCCCGGGCCCGCCGAATGGAGGACACCTGCTTCTCCCCGCCGCGGGTCCACTTGATGGCGAACCCACGAGGCACCAGGTAATTGCGCGCGTAGCCGTCCTTGACGTCCACGATGTCGCCAGCGCCGCCGAGGCCACTGGCGTCCTGCGTGAGGATGAGCTTCACCGATGCCTCCTCAGCGCGCGGTGCTGGAATAGGGCAGCAGCGCCATCTCGCGGCCGTTCTTCACCGCGACAGCGACATCGCGCTGATGCTGCGTGCAGTTGCCGGACACCCGACGCGCGCGGATCTTGCCGCGGTCGGAGATGTACTTCCGCAGTAGTGCGGTGTCCTTGTAGTCGATGTAGCTGATCTTCTCCTTGCAGAAGACGCACACCTTTTTCTTGGGCTTGCGCAGAACTGGCTTGGCCATCGTGGTGCTCCTGAAGTCAGGGCCCCGCCGCAGCGGGGATGGTCGGGTAAGAGGAAGAGCGCATGGAGCGCGTACGGCGCGAGACGGAGGTCAGAACGGCGGCTCGTCCGTCGAACCCCCGGCCGCCCCCCAGCCGCCGGAGCCGCTGCCACTCGTCGTCCACGGGTCGCTGTCGGACTGCTGGGCGCCGCCCTGCTGGCCGCCTTGCTGGCCACCCTGGGCGCCGCCGGACTGCTGACCGCCACCCTGCTGGCCACCCTGGCCGCCGAACCCGCCGCCGCTGCGCGTGGTCTTCGCCACCTTGGCGGTGGCATTCTTCAGCGACGGTCCGACCTCGTCGACCTCGACCTCGAAGACGGTGCGCTTCTCCCCCTCGCGAGTTTCGTACGAGCGCTGCTTGAGCCGCCCCTGGACGATCACCCGCATCCCGCGCTGGAGGGTCTCGGCGACGTTCTCCGCCGCCTGACGCCACACGTTGCAGGAGAGGAAGAGGCTCTCGCCGTCCTTCCACTCGTTGGTCTGCTTGTCCAGGAAGCGGGGGGTGGAGGCGACGCGGAACTTTGCGACCGCGTGACCGCTGGGGGTGAAGCGCAGCTCGGGGTCATCGACGAGGTTGCCGACGAGCGTGATCGGCGTATCGCCTGCTGCCATGACGGGAGGCCTTTCTGGAGCAGTGGATTGCAGGAGTGGCGGATTGCAGGAGTGGCGGAGCGGGATCAGCGGATGTCGGGGCGTACGACCTTGGTCCGCAGCACAGCCTCGTTGAGGTTGAGCTGGCGATCGAGCTCCTTGACGACGTCGGGATCCGCCGTCAGGTCGACCACGGCGTAGATGCCCTCGGGCTTCTTGTCGATCTCGTAGGCCAATCGGCGTCGGCCCCACACGTCGACCTTCTCCACCGACCCCCCGCCAGAGCGGACGACAGTGAGGAACTGGTCGAGCGAGGGAGCCACGGTGCGCTCCTCGAGATCAGGATCGAGAATGACCATCAACTCGTAACGACGCATGCGGGTACCCACCTCCTTCGGACTCGAGGCGGCCACGGTCCTTCCGTGGCAGGAGGGTTGACACGTCTGCCCCACCGGGCAGCCGGTCGGAACGGCCGAACACCACGGGAAGTGACTGGGACGGCGCCCACCTTAGCAGCGGAACGGACCTCGCCCGCCCTTGTCCACAGCCCGGCCCGGGTCTACGCCCGCCGCTGTCGGTATCCGCCCGTACGCTGCTGCACATGCGTATCGGGGCACACGTCGACCAGGTCGACCCGCTGACGGAGGCCGCCGCACGGCGGGCGGATCTCGTGCAGTTCTTCCTCGGCGACCCGCAGGGGTGGAAGGCCCCCCAGGTCGCCTACGCGGGTGGGGCGACGGCGCTGCGTGACGCGGCCGCCGCCGCTGACATCGACCTCTACGTACACGCGCCCTACGTCATCAACGTGGCGACGACCAACAACCGCATCCGCATTCCCAGCCGCAAACTGCTCGGTCAGCACGTGCAGGCGGCGGCCACGATCGGTGCCAAGGCGCTGATCGTGCACGGCGGTCACGTGCTGGCCGGTGACGACCCCGCCGTGGGTCGCGACAACTGGCGCAAGACGTTCGAGCGGATGGACTGCGCCCTTCCGGTCCTCATCGAGAACACCGCGGGTGGAGACCATGCGATGGCACGTCGCCTCGACGCGCTGGCGCGACTGTGGGATGCGCTGGCCGGAGTGGGCGACGCCGACCTCGGCTTCTGCCTCGACACGTGCCACTTCCACGCCGGCGGCGAGGATCTGCTCGACGTAGTCGACCGGGTGAAAGCGATCACCGGGCGCGTCGACCTGGTGCACGCCAACGACAGCAAGGACGCGTTCGACTCCGGCCGCGACCGGCACGAGAACTTCGGCCGGGGGCAGATCGATCCCGATCTCATCACCGCGGTGGTGGCGGCGGCGGGCGCCCCGGTCGTCTGCGAGACCCCGGGCGGCGCCGCCGGACAAGGCGCCGACATCGCCTACCTGCGCGGTCGCCACCAGGGCAGTTGAGCGGCTGTAGCCGACCTGTCCGGTATGTCGCCGGTACTCTCGGCCGGACCGGCTACCGCGGAGGAGTGTGACGATGCAGGTCCGTCCGCTCAGCCGCGCGGAGCACCTGGCCCACGTCGAGAGCCTGCCGTCGGCGAGCTTCCTGCAGTGCCCGGCGTGGGGCGAGGTGAAGACCGATTGGTCGGCGGAGTCCCTCGGCTGGGTGGATAGCGAAGATCGGGTGCGCGGGGCCGCGCTGGTGCTTTACCGGCGCATCCCCCGGACCCCTTGGGCGTTGGCGTACGTACCGGAAGGGCCGCTGCTCGAGTGGGAGTCCGGTGACCTCGCCGAGTGGTTGCAGCCCTTCGTCGCACACCTGACACGGCGGCGAGCGTTCTCGATCAAGATCGGCCCGCCGGTCGTCGTACGCCGGTGGAAGGCGGAGACGGTCAAGGAAGGGCTGCGCGGGGCGCGGGAGGGCCGCTGCCGTCGGCTCGCCGATCTGCCACCGGACTCCGTCGACGCCGCCGCACCGAAGGTCGCCGCGCAGCTCACCGACTTGGGCTGGCGCCAGGGGCCGGACACCGGCGGGTTCGCCGACTACCAGCCGCGCTACATCTTCCAGCTGCCGCTCACCGATCGCACCGCGGAGGAGATCTTCGCCGGGTTCAACCAGCAGTGGCGGCGCAACGTCCGCAAGGCGGAGCAGGCCGGCGTCGAGGTCGACCCTGGCGACCCGGGCGACCTGCCCGCCTTCCATGCGCTCTACGTCGAGACGGCGCAACGCGACCGCTTCGCCAGTCGACCGCTCCGCTACTTCCAGCAGATGTACGCCGCCCTGTCCGCCGAGCACCCGGACCGGATCCGGCTCTACCTGGCCCGTCACCAGGGCACCGTGCACGCGGCGACCCTCATGGTGCGCGTGGGTGATCACGCCTGGTACTCCTACGGCGCCAGCTCCACCGCCGGACGCAACCTGCGGCCGAGCAACGCGATCCAGTGGCGGATGATCTGCGACGCGCGCGCCCTAGGTGCGCAGCTGTACGACCTGCGCGGCATGAGTGACTCCCTCGACCCGGACGACCCGCTCGTCGGGCTGCTGCAGTTCAAGATCGGCACCGGGGGCGAGGCCGTCGAGTGCCTCGGCGAGTGGGACCTGCCGGTCAACCGGGTGCTGCACACGGCGTTCCAGCTGTACTTGCGGCGGCGGTAGGGCGGCGCCCGGGTGCCTTTCACGCTGTACGTCGACGCCACCCGCTGGCGCTCCCACCTGCGGGCACTGACCGAGCGCTATCCCGGCCTGGTGCCGGTGGTCAAAGGCAACGGCTACGGGCTGGGGATCAGCAGGCTGGCTGCCGAGGCGTCCCGGCTCGACGTGGACACCGTCGCGGTCGGGACGGCGGAGGAGGGTCCTGAAGTGGCCGCCACGTTCGGCGGCGACGTACTCGTCATGGACCCGCACCGTCCAGCCGTCGCCCCAGTCGGGCAGGAGTGCGACGTAGCGACCGAGCGACTTGTCCACACCGTCGCCGACCTTTCCTCCCTGCGCGCTCTCACTGCCAGCGGCCGGCGACAGCGCTTGGTCCTGGAGCCGCTGACCAGCATGCGCCGCCACGGGCTGGCCGAAGCCGACCTGGTGGTCTGCCGGCAGCTGCTGGACGGCCCGTCTCAAGCCGGCGTACAGCTGGAAGGGATCGCCCTACACCTCCCGCTGCGCCGGCCGGGCGACTCGGCGGCCGCGGTAGCCGAGGTGACCCATTGGCTCGCGGCCTTTCGACGCGCGGGGCTCCCGTGCGCCCAGGCATGGGTCAGCCATCTCGCCGCCGACGAGCTCAGCGAGCTGTGCGGCCAGCACCCGGCGGTGACGCTGCGGCCGCGGATCGGTACC
>JBBSMJ010000120.1:0-4917 GCA_038233235.1 Actinomycetes bacterium
CGGCGGAGTCCGGCAGGAACGACGCGTTGTCATTGGTCTGGACCTCGCCCAACCGTCCGGCGAAGGAGCCCAGCGGCCCCGCACCGGCGAGCCACACCACGACGAGCAGGGCGGCAAGCAGGACCGGACGCCGCCACCATGGTTGGCGGCGGGGAGCCTCGGCCGACTGCGCCACGACGTCTCCTCGACTACGGCGATGCGTAGCCGCCGAGGCTAGGCGAGAGGTCCGACAAACGCGCGGCGACGTAGGCTTGAGGGGTGAGCAGGCTGGCCTTTGCACACCTCGGGTTCGCTGCGAACGCTGTTGCGTACGAGGACGGCTGGGCGGCGCAGCGCAGGGTCCACGCGGCGCGGGCAGCCGATGAGATCTCCGACACGTGCCTGCTGCTCGAACACCAGCCGGTCTACACCGCCGGCAAGCGCACCGCTGGGCTGGATCGGCCGACCGACGGCACGCCCGTGGTCGACGTCGACCGCGGCGGCAAGATCACCTGGCACGGACCCGGCCAGCTGGTCGGCTATCCGGTCATCCGCCTCGCCGACCCGGTCGACGTGGTCGCCTACGTACGCCTCCTGGAGGGCGCGCTGATCGACGTCTGCGCCGACTTCGGGTTGCCGGCGCAGCGGGTGCCCGGCCGCAGCGGCGTCTGGGTCGCCGGATCGGACACGGCGTCGGGTGGCGCAGCACCGGACCGGAAGGTGGCCGCGATCGGCGTACGCGTGGCGCGCGGCACAACCATGCACGGCTTCGCGCTGAACTGCGACTGCGATCTGCGCTGGTTCGACCGCATCGTGCCCTGCGGAATCACCGACGCCGGCGTCACCTCCCTGTCCGCGGAGCTTGGTCGCACCGTCTCGGTCGCCGACGCGCTGCCGGTGGTCGAGCGCCGGCTGGCGGGTGCGCTGGGTCCCGCTGGGAGCGGGCCGCGAGTGCCGCTCGCGGCAGCGGCGCCGGCCTGATCGACGTACGCTGGAGTCGCCTACCGAGCAAGGGAGCCGCGCGTGTCCGCAGTCGTCCGTGACGGACGCAAGTTGCTGCGCCTCGAGGTGCGCAACAGCGAGACGCCCATCGAGAAGAAGCCCGCGTGGATCAAGACGCGGGCCACGATGGGCCCGGAGTTCAGCGCGCTCAAGGATCTGGTACGCCGCGAGGGCCTGAACACCGTCTGCGAAGCGGCCGGCTGCCCCAACATCTACGAGTGCTGGGAGGACCGGGAGGCGACGTTCCTCATCGGCGGCGACCAGTGCACCCGCCGCTGCGACTTCTGCCAGATCGACACCGGTCGTCCCGCGCTGCTCGACCGCGACGAGCCGCGGCGCGTTGCCGCCTCGGTGCAGACGATGGGCTTGCGCTACGCCACGGTGACCGGGGTGGCGCGCGACGACCTGCCCGACGGCGGGGCCTGGCTGTACGCCGAGACGGTGCGCCAGATCCATGCGGTCAACCCCGGATGCGGGGTGGAACTGCTGATCCCTGACTTCAACGCCGTGCCAGAGCGGCTCACAGAGGTCTTCGCCGCCGAACCGCAGGTGCTCGCCCACAACATCGAGACCGTGCCGCGCATCTTCCGGGTCATCCGTCCCGGCTTCCGCTACGAGCGCTCCCTCGAGGTCATCCGCGCCGCCCGATCCGCCGGTCTGGTCACCAAGTCCAACCTCATTTTGGGCCTCGGCGAAGAGCAGGCGGAGATCAGCCAAGCGATGCAGGACCTGGTCGACGCGGGCTGCGAGCTGCTCACCGTGACGCAGTACCTGCGCCCCTCGGTGCGTCACCATCCCGTACAGCGTTGGGTGAAGCCGGCGGAGTTCGTCGAGCTGCGTGAGGAGGCCGAGGAGATCGGCTTCGCCGGCGTGCTGTCGGGGCCGCTGGTTCGCTCCTCCTACCGGGCCGGCCGCCTCTACGAGCAGGCGGTGACCTCCCGCCGCAGCGCCGACGATCGCACGGTCACCGCCGGCCTACTCCAGGGGGCGGCGGCGGGCTGACCCGCCACCCCGCGAACCAGCCGCCCCGTATCCTGCCCGCCATGGCCCGCAAGGACGGAAAACCCGGTCGCGTAGCGCAGATCCGCTCCGCGTTCACGATGACCCGCAAGATCGACCCGAAGGTCGGGTGGGTGCTGCTGGCGGTGTTCCTCGGGGTGCTCGCCGCGTTCGTGCTCATCGGGCTGCTGCTGGACGCCCCTATCTTCACGACCATCCTTGGCCTGCCGGTCGCCGTCCTGGTCACGACCGTCGTCTTCGGACGGCGGGCCGAGGCGGCCGCCTACTCCCAGGTGGAGGGCCAGCCGGGAGCCGCTGCTGCAGTGCTCAATGCACTGCGCCGTGGGTGGACGGTCACCCCCGCCGTCGCGGTGACCAGAAACCAGGACGTCATCCACCGTGCGGTGGGACGCCCCGGCGTCGTGCTGGTGGGTGAGGGTGCACCGTCGCGCCTGACGAACCTGCTCGCCGCGGAGCGGCGCCGGCACGCCCGGCTGGTGGGCGACACCCCGATCTACGAGGTGCAGGCGGGCGATGCGGAAGACCAGGTGCGACTGCGGAAACTGCAGCGCCACGTGATGAAGCTCCCCCGCAACCTGAAGGCTTCCGAGGTGTCCCAGGTCAACCGGCGGCTGCGGGCGCTCGGCAGTGGCACTCCGCCGCTCCCCAAGGGCCCGCTGCCGCGCAACATACGGATGCCCAAGTCCCCTCGCGTGCGGTGAGGCGCGGCGGCCGCATCGTGGCCCGTGCGTAGGCAACTTCCTGAGCTACACCCGGACGAGAACCGTGCCGGCCGCCTTGTCGTGCAGGCCGCGGCCGTCGCGGTCCCAGACCAGCGCCGGAACGAGCAGCAACAGCAGCGCCGTACGGATGAGCACCTCGCGCACCCTCGCCGGGCGGCGGGACAGGGCAATCAGCCGCATCCGGAGCACCACCTGACCGGCGCTCCCCCCGAGAAGGGTGGTGAGCACTATCACCTCGAGGGCAAAGACGGCAGTCACTCCCCACACCGTTCCTGGGAAGAGAACTGCCGCCGACAACCAGCACAGCACCGAGTCGAGGGCGAACGCGGCGAGGCGCCGCCCCAGCCCGGCGATCGACCCGACACCGGTGGGCGGCAGGCCCAGCCGACGGCCTGGGTGGTCGGCTGGATCCTGGTCGTGGAGAGCAGCCGAGCGCGGGCCGCCGAGCCACGAGCCGAGAATCCGCCGGTCCATCAGGTCACGCTAACCGGCCGCCGCGCTCGCCGCGTCTCGGTGAACCAAACGCGCTGCGTAACCGCCCGGAAACACCCGGGCTACGCGCACGACATGGGGACGTCGTACCGTCGTCAGGTCGCAGGAGCGGCACGCCGGGTCACGTTCCAGGAGGACACATGTTCGACACCGCCGACGAGGTGCTGCGCCACATCAAGGACGAGGAGATCGAGTTCGTCGACGTGCGCTTCTGCGACCTTCCGGGCGTCATGCAGCACTTCACCGTTCCGGCGGAGAGCTTCGACGAGTCGGTGTTCACCGACGGGTTGATGTTCGACGGCTCCTCGATCCGCGGCTTCCAGGCAATCCACGAGTCGGACATGAAGCTGATGCCGGACCCGACGTCGGCGTTCGAGGACACCTTCCGCACCAACCGCACGCTCGTTCTCAACTTCTTCATCCACGATCCGTTCACCCACGAGCCGTACAGCCGAGACCCCCGCAACGTCGCCCGCAAGGCGGAGGCGTACCTCGCGGGCAGCGGTGTCGCAGACACGGCGTACTTCGGTCCGGAGGCGGAGTTCTACGTCTTCGACGACGTACGGTTCGAGACCAACTCCCACGCCGGCTACTACTACATCGACTCGGTGTCCGGGGCGTGGAACACCGGCCGCGAGGAAGAGGGCGGCAACCGCGGCTACAAGGTCCGCTACAAGAGCGGCTACTTCCCGGTGCCGCCCAACGACCACTACGCCGACCTGCGCGCGGAGATGAGCCGGGAGCTGGGCCGGGCCGGGATCGTGGTCGAACGCCAGCACCATGAGGTGGGCACGGCCGGCCAGGCGGAAATCAACTTCAAGTACGACACGCTGCTTCGTGTCGCCGATCAGGTCATGACGTTCAAGTACGTCGTCAAGAACGTAGCCTGGCGCAACGGCAAGACGGCGACGTTCATGCCGAAGCCGCTGTTCGGCGACAACGGTTCCGGCATGCATACCCACCAGAGCCTGTGGAAGGACGGCCAGCCGCTGTTCTACGACGAGATCGGGTACGCCGGACTGTCGGACTCCGCGCGCTACTACATCGGCGGGCTACTCAAGCATGCGCCGTCATTGCTGGCCTTCACCAACCCGACGGTCAACAGCTATCACCGGCTGGTTCCCGGATTCGAGGCGCCGGTCAACCTCGTCTACTCCCAGCGCAACCGCTCGGCCTGCATCCGAATACCTGTGACCGGGCAGAGCCCACAGGCGAAACGCATCGAGTTCCGCGTACCCGATCCTTCCTGCAATCCTTATCTCGCGTTCTCCGCCATGCTCATGGCCGGGCTCGACGGCATCCGCAACAAGCTCGAACCGGCCGACCCGGTGGACAAGGACCTGTACGAGCTGCCGCCGGACGAGCACGCGGAGGTTTCGACGGTGCCCTCGTCACTTCCCGACGTACTCGACCGGCTGGAGGCCGATCAGGAGTACCTGCTCGAGGGCGGCGTCTTCACTCCCGACCTCATCGAGACCTGGATCGACTTCAAGCGGACGCACGAGGTGGACCCGATCCGGCTACGCCCGCACCCACACGAGTTTGAACTGTACTTCGACATCTAGCCCCCGCACCCCTGCTGACCTGCAGCTTTACTGGCCGGGTGCTCGTTCAGTCCGCACCCAGTCCGCACGATCTTGGAAGGCCGCGGCCACCGCCGCCCTCGTGCGGTCGTCGGAGTCCGGCCACAGGTGCCCGTACA
>JBBSMJ010000121.1:0-4914 GCA_038233235.1 Actinomycetes bacterium
GCGGGCCGGCTCGCACTGGTGGGCATGGGCGTAGAGCCGGGGCTGTCCGACGTGTTCGCCCGCTACGCCGCCGACCACCTGTTCTCGGCCATCGACGAGGTCGGTGTGCGCGACGGCGCCGACCTGACGGTCGACGGCTACGCCTTCGCGCCGACGTTCTCCATCTGGACCACCATCGAGGAGTGCCTGAACCCGCCGGTGGTGTGGGAACGTGACCGCGGCTGGTACACCACCGAGCCCTTCAGCGAGCCCGAGGTGTTCGACTTTCCCGAGGGCATCGGGCCGGTCGAATGCGTCAACGTCGAACACGAGGAAGTGCTGCTCGTCCCCCGGTGGGTCGACGCGCAGCGCGTGACGTTCAAGTACGGGCTCGGGGAGGAGTTCATCGGCGTACTGCAGACGCTGCACAAGCTCGGGCTGGATCGCACCGATCGGGTGCGAGTGGGCGGCGTCGAGGTTTCCCCCCGCGACGTGGTGGCCGCCTGCCTGCCCGATCCGGCGACGCTCGGCGACCGCATGCACGGCCGCACCTGTGCGGGCACCTGGGTCACCGGCACCGGGAAGGACGGCTCGCCGCGGGAGGTCTACCTCTACCACGTCGTCGACAACGCGTGGTCGATGAGCGAGTACGGCAGCCAGGCCGTTGTCTGGCAGACCGCCGTCAACCCGATGGTCGCGTTGGAGCTGCTGGCCGCCGGCACCTGGACCGGGGCCGGGGTGCTCGGGCCGGAGGCGCTCGATGCCGTACCTTTCCTCGACCTGCTGACGGCGTACGGATCCCCCTGGAGGTTGCAGGAGCGGTGAACCGGCCGCGGCGAGTGGGAGACTGAGCGGGTGCGCGACGTCATCCTGCTCGGGTCGACCGGCTCGGTCGGTACCCAGGCCGTCGACGTCATCAGCCGCAACCCCGACCGGTTCCGGGTGGTGGGGCTCGCCGCGGGAGGCGAGCGTGTCGACGTCCTCGCCCGGCAGGCGCTCGACCTCGCCGTCGAGGTGGTCGCCGTGGCCCGCGCCTCCGCCGCTCAGGACCTGCAGCTGGCGGTGTACGCCGCCGCGCAGGCTCGCGGCTACTCGGCGGGAGAGTTCCGGCTGCCGAAGATTCTCGCCGGACCGGACGCTGCCGCCGAAGTCGCCGGCTGGCCGTGCGACGTCGTACTCAACGGCATGACGGGGTCGGTCGGTCTCGCCCCTACCCTCGCCGCGCTCGACGCCGGTCGCACCCTGGCCCTGGCCAACAAGGAGTCGCTCATCGTCGGCGGTCCGCTGGTCACCGCGCGCGCACGCCCCGGCCAGATCGTGCCGGTCGACTCCGAGCACTCCGCGCTCGCCCAGTGCCTGCGCGCCGGTACGCCGGATGAGGTAAGTCGGCTCGTCCTCACCGCAAGCGGCGGTCCTTTTCGTGGGCGCTCCCGCGACGAGCTCGCCACGGCGACCCCGGAGGAGGCCCTCGCCCATCCCACCTGGGACATGGGTCCGGTCGTCACCGTCAACTCCGCGACGCTGGTCAACAAGGGGCTCGAGGTCATCGAAACCCACCTGCTCTTCGACATCCCGCTGGATCGGGTCGCCGTCGTCGTCCACCCGCAGTCGGTGGTGCACTCCATGGTCGAGTACGTCGACGGCTCCATCATCTGTCAGGCCAGTCCGCCGGACATGCGGCTGCCCATCGCGCTGGCCCTTGGTTGGCCCGACCGGGTGCCTGGCGCGGCGGCGAGTTGCGACTGGACGACGGCGGCCCGCTGGGAGTTCACTCCGCTGGACGAGGAGGCGTTCCCTGCCGTACGGCTGGCGCGTGCGGCCGGTGCCGCCGGCGGGACCGCCCCCGCGGTCTACAACGCGGCCAACGAAGAGTGTGTGACGGCGTTCCTCACCCACCGGCTGCCGTTCACCGGCATCGTCGACACGATCTCCGACGTCCTCGCCGAGCACGAGGACGAGCACCGCGGCGAAACCGGCGGGAACTCATTGACGCTCGACGATGTTCTTCACGCCGAGCGGTGGGCCCGGCGCCGCGCTCGGGAGCTGGCCGGGACGACCTCGGGGAGCGGCACCACATGACCATGGCCATCGGCGTGACCGTCTTCGTCGTCGGGCTGATCGTCTCCGTGATGCTGCACGAGGCGGGCCACTTCCTCTTCGCCCGCCGCTTCGGGATGAAGGCGACGAAGTTCTTCGTCGGGTTCGGCCCGACCCTGTGGTCCACCCAGCGCGGGGAGACCGAGTACGGCGTCAAGGCCATCCCCGCCGGCGGTTTCGTCAAGATCGTCGGGATGACCGAGCTGGAACCGGTCGCCGAGGAGGATCAGCCGCGGGCGTTCTACCGGCAACCCGCGCCGCAGCGCGCCGTGGTGCTGGCCGCTGGGTCCGTCACCCACTTCCTCATCGCCTTCGTCCTGCTGCTCGTCATCTTCTCCGGCACCGGACTTACGCAGCTGTCGACGACGATCGGAGGCATCTCCCCCTGTGTGCCGGAGGGGGAGAGCACGCAGTGCGCGGCGGGCGCCCCGGCGTCCCCGGCACAGGAGGCTGGGCTGCGCCCCGGCGATCGGGTCGTCTCGGTCAACGGGCAGCCGGTCGAGGAGTGGAGCGACTTCGTCGAGGCCACCCAGGCGAGTGCGGGATCCCCGCTCGCCCTCGTCGTCGAGAGAGACGGTGGACCGGTCACCCTGCGCCCGGAGCCGGTGGAGCGCACTCGCGGGGGCGAAGCCGTCGGCGTACTCGGAGTCACGGGGGAGCTCACGCAGGAGCGGGTGGGGCCGCTGACCGGGCTGGGCAAGGCGGCGGTCGGGCTGTGGGAGTTCAGCAGAGCCAGCGTCCTCGCGCTCGCCGCCATCCCGGCGGCCATCCCCGACCTGCTGGACGCCACGTTCGGTGACGGCGAGCGTTCCCCCGAGGGGCTGGTCGGACCCGTCGGCATCGGCCGGGTCAGCGGCGAGCTGCTTCAGGCCGACATCCCAGTCCTCGGACGGGTGGCCGACCTGCTGGCCCTGATTGCCGGCCTCAACGTGTTCATCGGCATCTTCAACCTGCTGCCGCTGCTGCCGCTGGACGGCGGACACCTCGGCGTGCTGCTGTTCGAGCGGACTCGCGCCTGGCTCTACCGGCTGCTCGGCCGTGCCGACCCGGGCCGGGTCGACCTCAACAAGCTGTTGCCGGTGGCCTATCTGTTCCTGTTCCTGCTCATCGGGTTGTCGGTGCTGCTGCTCTTCGCCGACATTGTCAACCCCGTCGATATCCCGCTGTAGACCTTGCTTCCCCAGCAGAAGGCGACTCGATGACCGTCTCTCTCGGCATGCCGGAGATCCCGCCGCGACCGCTCGCCGTACGCCGGAAGTCTCGGCAGATCCAGGTGGGCACCGTGCCGGTGGGCGGGGACGCGCCGGTGTCGGTGCAGTCGATGACGACGACGCAGACCGCCGACGTCAACGCGACGCTGCAGCAGATCGCCGAGCTGACCGCGACGGGATGCCAGATCGTGCGTGTCGCGGTGCCCGACACCGACGACGCCGCGGCCCTACCGGCCATCGCGCGCAAGTCGCAGATCCCGGTCATCGCCGACATCCACTTCCAGCCGCGCTACGTCTTCGCCGCCATCGAGGCCGGCTGCGCCGCCGTCCGCGTCAACCCGGGCAACATCAAGCGCTTCGACGACCGGGTGGGGGAAATTGCGCGGGAGGCGGCGGCGGCCGGCGTATCGATTCGCATCGGCGTCAACGCCGGGTCGCTAGACAAGCGGCTGCTCGAGCGCTACGGCCGGCCCACCGCGGAGGCGCTCGTCGAGTCGGCGCTATGGGAGTGCTCGCTGTTCGAGGAACACGGCTTTCGTGACATCAAGATCTCGGTGAAGCACCACGACCCGGTGGTGATGGTCAACGCCTACCGGTTGCTGGCGCAGCGCTGCGACTACCCCCTGCACCTGGGCGTCACCGAGGCGGGGCCGATGTTTCAGGGCACGATCAAGTCGGCCGTCGCCTTCGGTGCGCTGCTCGCCGAGGGGATCGGCGACACCATCAGGGTCTCGCTGTCCGCCCCGCCGGTCGAAGAAGTCAAGGTGGGCATCGCCATACTCGAGTCGCTCGGGCTGCGGGAGCGGGGGCTGGAGATCGTGTCCTGCCCTTCGTGCGGGCGGGCTCAGGTCGATGTCTACACCCTCGCCGAGCAGGTGACCGCGGGTCTGGAGGGACTGTCCGCGCCGCTGCGGGTGGCGGTCATGGGCTGCGTGGTCAACGGCCCGGGGGAGGCGCGCGAGGCCGACCTGGGCGTCGCGTCCGGCAATGGCAAGGGGCAGATCTTCGTCAAGGGCGAGGTCATCAAGACCGTGCCCGAGTCGCTGATCGTGGAGACCCTCATCGAGGAGGCCATGCGGTTGGTCGAGGCGATGGAGGAATCTGGCGGCGTACCCTCTGGCCAGCCGGAGGTCAGCGTCAGCTGAGCAGGGCGTCAGCTGACGCATACGTCAGCGGGGCATGCCTCCGGACGAAGCGTGAGCGGCTGGAGGGAGGGGCATGCTGCGCTCCGCGGCTCTCCGGGTGCTCGACGACGACGACCGGGACAGCGTGCTGGCCCTGCTCGATGCCGACCCGGCCGCCAACGTCTTCGTCGCCGCGCGGGTGCACGCCCAAGGGCTGGACCCGTGGCGGCTCGGCGGGGAGATGTGGGGGTGGACATCGCACGGCCGGGTGCGTGCGCTGTGTTACGCCGGCGCCAACTTCGTCCCGGTGGGCGACGACCCCCACGCCCTCCAGGCCTTCGCGGACCGCGCTCGTCGGCAGGGCCGGCGCTGCTCGTCACTCGTGGGCGAGACTGCGGCGGTCGGCCCGCTCTGGGAGCTGCTCGAACCAGAGTGGGGACCGGCCCGCGACGTACGCCCTCACCAGCCGCTGATGGTGACGAGCAGGCCGTCCGGCGTAACAC
>JBBSMJ010000122.1:0-4883 GCA_038233235.1 Actinomycetes bacterium
CCGCTGCCGCCGAGCGACCTGGCGAGCGTGAGCAGCGAGTCGGCCCGTTCGCGGGTCGGGCGATCCCAGCTCAGCGCCTCGGCGGCGTGCTTCTCGCCCTCGGCGTACCGCCCGGTGACCGCGGCGAGCAACGCGCGGTTGCCGGCGAGCACTGTGCCGCTGCTGGCCAGCCGTTGCGCCTGAGCGAGCGTGTCCGCCGCCTCGTCAACGTACGGCTCGGCCGGCAGTTGCCCCGCCTCCACAGCGCACAGCAATGTCCAGGCGTGCGCGGACAGCGCGGACAGCTGCGCTCCCTTCGAGCGCGACCGTCCGGCAACAGCTTGCCGGGAGGAGTCGCTGGCCTCCTTCCACCGGCCCTGCGCGCCCAGCGCCTCGGCCAGCGCGAGGCGCCCCGCCCGCCCGCGCGGACTGCTGTCCACCTGCTGGCGGGCGCTGTCTTCCGCGGTACCGGGGTCGGCGTCGGAGGCCTCACCCCGCCGGCGGCGGGAGATCTTGCTGCCCAACCACACCAGCGGGTCGTACTTCTGGTCGACGACCCGCTCCTTGAGCGGGATGATGCCGTTGTCGGTGATCTTGATGTTCTCCGGGCAGACTTCGGTGCAGCACTTGGTGATGTTGCACAGGCCGAGGCCCATCTGGTCCTGGACCAGTTGCCGCCGGTCGTTGGTGTCCAGCGGGTGCATCTCCAGCTCGGCGTAGCGAATGAAGAAGCGGGGCCCGGCGAACGCGGGCTTGTTCTCCTCGTGATCGCGGATGACGTGGCAGGTGTCCTGGCACAGCCAGCACTCGATGCACTTGCGGAACTCCTGGCCGCGCTCCACGTCGGTCTGCATCATCCGGTAGGTGCCGTCGGCCTCCCGGGGCTGCGGGGCGAAGGCGGGGACCTTCTTCGCCATCTCGTAGTTGAACGAGACGTCGGTCACCAGGTCCTTGATGAGCGGGAACGTGCGCAGCGGCGTGACCGTGATGGTTTCGCTCGGGTCGAAGACGTTGAGTCGCGTCATGCACATGAGCCGCGGCCGACCGTTGATCTCGGCGCTGCACGAGCCGCACTTGCCGGCCTTGCAGTTCCATCGGATCGCCAGGTCGCCCACCTGCTCGGCCTGCACCTTGAAGAGCGCGTCGAGGACGACCTCCTCCTCCTCGACCGACACCGTGAAGTCTTGGAGTCCGCCGCCGGAGGAGTCCCCCCGCCAGACCCGCATGCTCAGGTCGTAGGCCACGCGCTATTTCCTCTCGAAGAGCGTCTTGAGATCGTCGGGTAGTTGCGGCAGCGGCTGGGTGGTCACCGACACGTTGGAGTCGATCCCGTCGGTCGCCGCCCCCTCGCCGCCCACCGGGCCGTCCGCGAGCCGGCAGACGACGTTGACAGTCGCCCAGGACTCGTCGGTCATCGGGTAGTCGTCACGGGTGTGCCCGCCCCGACTCTCCTTGCGGGTGAGGGCGGCCCGCGCCGTGCACTCGGAGATCTCCAGCATGTTGCGCAGGTCCAGCGCCAGATGCCACCCGGGGTTGTACTGCCGGTTGCCCTCGACCGACAGTTGGTGCGCACGCTCCTTGAGCCGCTGGATCTCCTTGATCGCCTGCTCCATCTCGTCGGCGTTGCGGATGATGCCGACCAGCTCCTGCATGACCTGCTGCAGGTCCTGCTGGATGGCATAGGGGTTCTCCCCGCCGTCGATGCCGAACGGCCGCAGCGCATGTTCGGCCGCGGCGGTCACGTCACGGTCGTGGACCCGCGGCCGGGCACCGCCGGCGCGCTCCGCGGCGAAGCGGGCGGCGTACTCACCCGCCCGCTTGCCGAACACCAGCAGGTCGGAGAGGGAGTTGCCCCCGAGCCGGTTCGACCCGTGCATCCCGCCGGCCACCTCTCCGGCGGCAAAGAGCCCGGGTACGACGGACATCGCGCTGTCGGCGTCGACCTCCACCCCGCCCATGACGTAGTGGCAGGTCGGACCGACCTCCATCGGCTCCTTGGTGATGTCGACGTCGGCCAGCTCCTTGAACTGGTGGTACATCGAAGGCAACCGCTGCGCGATGTACTCCGCGGATCGGCGGGAGGCAATGTCGAGATAGACCCCGCCGCGCGGCGAGCCGCGGCCCGCCTTGACCTCGCTGTTGATGGCCCGGGCCACCTCGTCGCGCGGCAGCAGCTCGGGGGGGCGGCGGTTGTTCTCCTTGTCGGTGTACCAGCGGTCGGCTTCTTCCTCGGTGTCCGCCGTCTCCCCTTTGAAGAACTCCGGGATGTAGTCGAACATGAACCGATTGCCCTCGGAGTTGCGGAGTACGCCGCCGTCACCGCGCACGCTCTCGGTCACCAGGATGCCGCGCACCGACGCCGGCCAGACCATGCCGGTCGGGTGGAACTGGACGAACTCCATGTTGATGAGCGTGGCCCCGGCCTCCAGCGCCAGCGCGTGACCGTCGGCGGTGTACTCCCAGGAGTTGGAAGTGATCTTGTACGACTTGCCGATCCCGCCGGTGGCGAGCACGACGGTAGGCGCGGAGAAGCAGAGGAACCTGCCGGACTCCCGCCAGTAGGCGAACGCGCCGGAGATCCGGTCGCCGTCCTTGAACAGGCGGGTGACCGTGCACTCCATGAAGACGTCGATGCCCATCGCCACCGCCCGCTGCTGCAGCGTGCGGATCATCTCCAGGCCGGTGCGGTCGCCCACGTGCGCGAGCCGGGCGAAGCGGTGCCCGCCGAAGTCGCGCTGGGAGATCAACCCCTCGGGCGTACGGTCGAAGAGCGCACCCCACTCCTCGAGCTCCCACACCCGATCGGGGGCCTCCTGCGCATGCAGCTGCGCCATGCGCCAGTTGTTGAGCATCTTGCCGCCGCGCATGGTGTCGCGGAAGTGGACCTTCCAGCCGTCCTCGCTATAGACGTTGCCCATGGCCGCAGCGATGCCGCCTTCAGCCATGACCGTGTGCGCCTTGCCGAGCAGCGACTTGCAGATGATGGCCGTGCGCGCGCCCGCCTCCTGCGCCGCGATGGCGGCCCGCAGCCCCGCCCCGCCCGCGCCGACGACCACCACGTCGTAGTCGTGGCGCTCCATCGCGGGGGCAGTCCCCTCGCTGGACGCTGCGTCCGAGTGATGTGCGGAGCTCGACGGTGAACTCGGTCGGGATGCCGGTTCCGGCATGGCGTGAGACATGCGACCTCCTAGAAGAAGCGCAGGTCGGAGATGGTTCCCGAGGCCAGCAACCGGACGTAGAGGTCGGTGAATCCCACCCACACCAGCGACACCCAGGCGATCTGCATGTGGCGGGCGTTGAGTCGAGAGACGTAGCCCCAGAAGCGGTAGCGCAACGGATGCTTGGAGAAGTTGTTGAGCCGGCCACCGACGATGTGCCGGCAGGAGTGGCAGGACAGGCTGTAGGCCCACAGCAGGGCGGCGTTGATGACCAGCACGAGGGTGCCGAGGCCCATGTGTCCCCAGGCGCCCTCGTGATCGCGGAAGGCGAGGATCGCGTCGAAGGTGAGGACGATGTTGAAGATCGACGCGAGGTAGAACCAGTAGCGGTGGGAGTTCTGCAGGATCAGCGGGAACCGGGTCTCACCGGAGTAGCGCTTGTGCGGCTCGGCGACGACGCACGCCGGCGGGGACTGCCAGAACGCCCGGTAGTAGGCCTTCCGGTAGTAGTAGCAGGTGAGCCGGAAGGCGCCCGGGACGATGAGGATGATGAGCGCCACGCTGAACCACGACGGCAGCGGGAGGAACTCCACGAAGGTGTCGCCGTCGCAGTTGGTCGCGATGCAGGGGGAGTACAGCGGGGAGATGTACGGCTCGTAGAAGTAGTTGGCGTTCTGGAACGCCGCCCAGGTCGCGTAGACGACGAAGATGAGCAGGACGGCAGCGGTGACCGCCGACTGGACCCACCAGCGGTCCTGCCGCAGGGTGCGTTCCCGCAGCTGGACCCGGTTGGTGGGCGGTGGTCCCCCTGGGACGTCGGGCAACCCACCGGACCGGTCTGGACGCGTGATGGTCACCTGAACCGCCCCGCTCGTACGTCGGCCACGTCGTGCCGGTCGATCATCGAGTGCACCTCCGCCAGCGGTCGTCTGCGGCTGCAGGGTACGGATGCCGGACCGTGACGTCCTCGCGGGGTACGCGGGACGCCCGGTAGCAGCCGCCGGATCAGTGTCACCGAATCATTCGCCGGTCGCATCACGGCCGGTGAGGACCTCGTCGATGCGTGCCGCGAACTCCACGTCCTTGTCCGTCACCCCACCGGCGGAGTGCGTCCACAGCGTGAACACGACGGTGTCGCCCTGGCGGTCGATGTCGGGATGGTGGTCGACCTCGTCCGCCGTACGCATGACCGCGTCGACCAGGGTGTCCTGGCTGTCCTCGCCCACCGTGACGCTGCGTCGGATGCGGTCCGGGTCGCCGGACCACTCCGGCAGTGCCTCCAAGGCGGTGGACACCGCTGCCGCAGACAACCGTTCGGCCATCGGAACTCCTCGGTCAGTGAACTCGACTTTCCGCTCCGGGCGAGATCGTGCCAGATGCACCAAGCACTCCGCCGGGTCACCCTGATGTGACGGTTACGTCGCAGTGACGTCGCACCATTGACACAGATCGGTAACAGCCCTTCCGCTGCCGCACGGAGTCCGCCAAGGTGGCGAGTGGACACCGTCTTGGCTCCATTGAGCCCCCTGGGAGGCATTGCATGCGAGGTTTGACACGGACCCGATGGGTCGTCGGAGCGGCAGCCGTCGCGCTGGCAGCGACAGCTTGTGGTGGTGGCGGAGACGAACCGCCGCCCGCGGCCGGCGGCACCGGCGCACCGGCGCCCGGCGAGACGCCGGCGAGCGGCGGCACGTTCTCGTTCTACGTCGGCGAGCCTGAGCACCTTATTCCCGGCAACACCAACGA
>JBBSMJ010000123.1:0-4873 GCA_038233235.1 Actinomycetes bacterium
ACACGCGCGCGTCGACTCGAGTAGTCGGGCCACGCCGCCCGGCGCGTAGGCGAGGCAGCTGGTGCGGTTGCCACGCCGGCCGGGGGTGCAGGCAAGGAACTGGTGCCGTTGCAGCAGTGGTACGAGGGCTTGTCGCTCGGCTCGCGTGTGTCGGCGGGGCGTGTGTCGGCCGGCGGGGTGTCGACCGGCTGGCGTAGTCGTCGTCGCTCAGCTGGTGGGGTGGGCGTCGTTGTCTTCGTCGGGGTGGATGGTGTAGTGCCGGCCGGTGGGGCTGGTCCAGGTGATGTGCCGGTCGGGGTGGAGTACGGCTCGCCACCGGGTGTGGGTTTTCAGTCGGTGGTGGTAGCGGCAGAGGGGGATGAGGTTGCAGGCGCAGGTGGGCCCGTCGGGCCAGGGGATCAGGTGGTCCCAGTCGCAGCGGTGGGCGGGGGTGGCGCAGCCGGGGAAGGCGCAGCGGGGGTGCAGTCCGGCGAGGTGGCGGGCGAGCCGGTCGGACACCCGGTAGTCGGGGGTGTGCTCGCAGGTCCACCGGTAGCTGGGGTCGTAGGGGATGACGGTGGTGTGCGCGGCCGCGAGGAGTTCGGTGGCGAGCCTGTCGGGGATGGGGCCGTCCCCGGCCACCTCCACCGGCCGGTGCTCGCCCGGCCGGTGTTCGTCGGGCCGGTGTTCGTCCGGCTGGTCGGGGGTGGTGGGTTCTTCTCCGTGGAGGCGGGCGAGGGTGGCGACGTCGGCGAGGAGCACTATCCCGGGCGGCCCGTAGCGGGTGCGGGGGAGCGTCGGGTCGTCGAGGATGGTGTCGGCGATGGTGGCCAGCGCGTCGAAGCGCCGCTGGGCGAGGGTGGCCCGCCCGGGCGGCTGGGGGCTGGTGCCGGGCTGGGTGGTGCCTGGCTGGGTGGTGCCTGGCCCGGCGGGCGCGGGGGTGCGGGCGACGGCGTCGACGGCGGCGGCGATCCGCAGGATGTGGTGGGTGGGGCCTTCGGCGGTGTAGCGGCTGCGGCCGTCTCCGTCGTGGTCGACCCAGGTGGTGCGCTGGGCGGCGATGTCGGTTTGGCGTTGGGTTTCGGCGGCCGGGGCGAGGGTGAGCGCGGCCCGGCGCAGCGCCCGGCGCAGCTGGGAGTACACCAGCTGTGGCGCGCGGGGCAGGACGCGGGTTTCGACCGCGGCGGCGTGGGCGTCGTCCAGGTGTGCGGTCTCGGCGCAGACTAGCCGCACCCGGGGGAGGTCCAGGTCCCCGGCGGCGAGCGCCGCGCTGGTGGCCGGGAGCCGGTGCAGGGCGAGGGCGGTGTCCAGGAGCCGGTCGGCGGCGCGGCGGGAGATCCGCAGCGCGCAGCCGATCTCGGTGGCGGCGAACTCGCTCACCCCGTCCGGGTTGGTCCGCTCCGCGCCGCCCACCGCCGGGTCCTCGGGTGCGGGTTGGCGGTGGGCGAACTCCGCGACGCAGGCCAGTTGCCGCGCGGTGGCCTGGTTGATCGTCTGCTGGGCGGCGGTGATCGCGGTGAGCAGCTCGTCGCTGCGCAGCGCGGTGGGACACGGTGCGGCCGGCGCCAGCCCCTCCAATGACCCGAACATGTGTTCGAGTATACCGGCGACACCGACACTTTCCGGAGTCGTCCACAGGCAAAGACGACCCGACTATCGAGCCTCGCGAGTTGCAGGCGGTGGCGGCGACTAGTTCTTCGTCTTCGTCGGTTTGGGGCTCTTGGTTTTCGTCGGTTTGGGGCTGGGTGTCGTCTTCGTCGGGGTGGGGCTGGGCGTCGTCTTCGTCGGGGTGGGCGACGGAGTGATCGTCACCGTCACCGTCGGGGTAGGTGCGGGTGGAGCGATCGCAACCGTGATGGTGACTGTGCTGGCGAGTTCCGCGGTGCTGCCGCCCGCTGGCGACTGAGCGAGCACGTCCCCTGCCGCGATGTCGTCGCTCGGCGAGGTGACGACGGAAACCTCGAAGCCGGCGTTCTCCAGAATCGAGCGAGCCTCACCCTCTGACTTGCCGCGCACCTCGGGAACCTCGCGCAGCCCGCTGGCAACCACGAGGGCGACGGCGGAGTTGACGTCGACCGGCGTTCCCGCTGCCGGTTTACTGCGGAGCACCTCGCCGGCGGGCTTCTCCGAATCACGCGGCGTCAGCTTCCCGACGCGCAGCTGCGCCTCACGCAGCAGCTCGACGGCGTCGTCCTGGGACTGACCGACCAGGTTGGGGACGGTGACTTGCTGCAGGCCGTCGGACACGGTCAACCGGACCGGGGTGTCCCGAGCCACCGTGTTGCCGGCTTCCGGGCTCTGATCTATGACGGTTCCGCGGTCGCGGTCGCTGAACTCCAGTTCGATTCCCTCGACCCCGAGTCCGGCATCCAGGAGCTTCGCGGTGGCAGCTTCTTCACTGAGGTTGATGACTCTCGGGACGGTCACCTGGCCGGGCCGGGCGTCTCCAGTAGCACCGGTCGTGACGAGCTGTCGACCGACCAGGGCGGCGAGTGCGAAGACGCCGAGCAGGGCGAGAGTGAGCAACACGTACCCGAGTACGCGCCGGCGGCGGCCCTCCTCTTCCGGGGGCGGGGGAGGTAGTGGGGCGATCCGGCGCGTCTGCTCGGTGAGTACGGGGGTGGCCGCCACCGGGTTGCCGGCGAGCGCACGCTCGATGTCCGCGCGCATCTGCGCCGCGTCGTCGTAGCGGTTGTCCGGGTTCTTCGCCAGCGCTTTGAGCACGATCGCGTCGAGCGCGGGCGGGATATCCGAGTCGATCTGGGAAGGAGGGACCGGGTCTTCCCGCACATGTTGGTAGGCCACCGAGACAGGGGAGTCACCGACGAACGGCGGCCGACCGGTGAGCAGTTCGTACAGCAGGCAGCCGGTGGAGTACAGGTCGCTGCGGGCGTCGACCGACTGACCGCGAGCTTGCTCGGGGGAGAGGTACTGCGCCGTGCCCAGCACCGCCGCGGTCTGGGTAACGGTCGCCCCGGAATCGGCGGCCGCGCGGGCGATGCCGAAGTCCATGACCTTGACGGCTCCGCTAGGGGTGAGCATGACGTTCCCGGGCTTGATATCGCGGTGCACGATGCCGTTGCGGTGGCTGTACTCGAGCGCAGTGAGCACCTCCGCGGTGATCTCCAGAGCACGCTCGGGCAGCAGCCGGCGGCCCGAGCGGACGAGCTCGCGCAGGGTGTCGCCTTCGACGTACTCCATGACGATGTACGGCAGCGGCAGCCCGTCGACGACCTCCTCTCCGGTGTCGTAGACCGCCACCACCGACGGGTGGTTGAGGGAGGCCGCGGACTGCGCCTCCCGCCGGAAACGCGCCTGGAACGTCGAGTCACGGGCGAGGTCTGCGCGCAGCGTCTTGACGGCGACGGCGCGACCCAGCCGGGTGTCCTGGCCCAGGTGCACCTCGGCCATGCCACCGCGGCCGAGCACCTTTCCGAGCTCGTAGCGTTCGCCCAGCATCCGCGGCTCGACGGTCATGGTTGGAGCACCGCCTCGAGCACCTGCTTGGCCATGGGCGCCGCGACCGCACCGCCGGACGCCTCGTCACCCAGCCGCCCACCGTTCTCGACGACTACGGCGACCGCGATCTGCGGGTCGTCCGCAGGGGCGAACGCCATGAACCACACGTGTGGCGAGACGCCCTCGCCGGCCTGCGCGGTGCCGGTCTTGCCGGCCACCTTGACACCGGGGATCTGCGCGTTGGCGCCAGTGCCGTCGTCGACGACGGTGACCATCATGTCGGTGAGCTGTGCGGCGACCTGCGGCGTGACCGCCTCTCCGAGCTCCGTCGGTTTGGCCACCTCCAGCGGAGTGAGGTCGGGCGCCTGCACCTCGGCGATCAGGGTGGGTTGCATGACCACGCCGTCGTTGGCCACCCCCGCAGCGACCATGGCCATCTGCAAGGGCGTCGCGGCGACGTCGAACTGGCCGATGGCCGACTGCGCGGTCTGTGGCGGGTTGGGGTCGGCGGGGAAGACGCTGGGGGTGACCCGCATCGGCATGGTGAGACTGGAGTTGAAGCCGAAGGCCTCTGCCTGCTTCCGCAGGGCCTGACCGCCCAGCCGCAGGCCGATGGTGCCGAAAGCCGTGTTGCAGGACTGGCGCAGCGCATCGGTCACCGTGACCCGCCCGTCACCGCAGGAGGAGTCGCTGTAGTTGGGGAGGCCGACGGTCGTCTGCGGCAGGTCGAGCACCTGTGGGGCGTCGACCTCCGTGGAGGGCTTGAACTTCCCGCTGGACAGCGCCGCCGCTGCGGTGACGACCTTGAACAGCGACCCGGGCGGGTAGCGGCGCACGATCGGCCGGTTCTCCAGCGGATCGTCCTCGTCGGCGTTGAGCTGGTTCCAGGACCGGGTGACGGCCTTGCGGTCGTGCATGGACAGCTCGTTGGGGTCGTAGGAGGGAAACTGGGTCATGGCCAGGATCTCACCGGTACGCGGCCGTAGCGCGACCACCGCGCCGTTCTGGCCGTCCAAAGCGTCGTACGCCGCCTGTTGCGCCGCCGGGTCGAGGGTGAGCTTGACGGTGCCACCCTGCGGGGGGCGCCCGGTGACCGTGTCGACGACGCGGCGGACGAACAGCCGGTCGTCGGTGCCCGCGAGCAGGTCGTTCATCGACCGCTCGACGCCGGTCGCGCCATAGACAAAGGAGTAGAAGCCGGTGGCCTGAGCGTAGAGCTTGCCCTGCGGGTAGCGGCGGAGGTACCGCAGGTCGCCTTCGGTTTCCTTCGACAGCGCCGCTCGCTTGTCACCGACGACGATGGCGCCGCGCTCCCGCTCGTACTCGGCGAGAATTACCCGAGCGTTGCCAGGCCGGTTCTGCAGGTCGCGGGCCCGCACCACCTGGACGTAGTTGGCGTTGGCCAGCAGCAGCACGAAGAGCACGAGGCAGGCCA
>JBBSMJ010000124.1:0-4867 GCA_038233235.1 Actinomycetes bacterium
AACGGAGGAGGGGGCTGGGGCGTACGGCGTCACCGTCGGGGTCGGGGGCTGGTGGTCGGGGGGCTGAGGGTCGCGCGGCTCTCGCCCGGTCCGCCGAAAAGGCGCCACGGCTCTGGCGGGCGAGCGGGCGAGCGGGTCGGGCAGTGGTGGAGCCGGACGCGTCAGCGGCCGCCATTCTCCTCGCGACGACGACGCCAGCGCTCCTCGATGCGTTCCATCATCGAGGACTTCGGCTTGGCTTTCTGGCGCGCTGGGCCGGACGGTGTCGGCAGCTCGCCCCCGCGCGGAGTTCGCTTCCAGCTGGACAGCCCGAACAGTGCGGCTGCCAGCATGATGACGAAGCCGATGATGCTGACCGGAGGGACCTTGAAGACGGCGCCCGCCATCAGCAAGACGACACCCAAGATGAAGCCGATGACCGCCTTGACCGCCCGACGGCGGTAGTGATTGCGCAGGTCTGAGCCACGAAGCGACGAGGCAAACTTGGGATCCTCGGCGTACAGCGCTTGTTCCATCTGTTCGAGCAAGCGCTGCTCGTGATCAGAGAGCACGAGTCCTCCTACCAGGGCACGGGTCGCGGGCGACGACCGTGTGCTGTCGAGGATAAGCGCCTCGGTGCGTCTGCGGAACCCGGAGAACAAGGTTGTCACATATCACTGAGCAGCGGCCCGTTCCGCTTACCCCGTAGGTGATCTTGAACAGGTCAGGGCCGGGTCCCGCGCGGGAGGTCCGTGTCGGCCCCGGATGCACTGCCGGAAGCGGGTGGCTGCTCCGCCGGCCGCACGAGGGCCGCCGCGGTGACGGCACCGGAGCCGAAGCGTGCGGTGGCCCGGTCGGCCGCCTGCTCCGCCTCCCGCCACCCGGCGTCGCGCTCGCTGAGCAGCAGCTGCCGGGGGCGGGCCGCGGCATCGACCAGGCCCTCGACCCGGACGCCGACGAGCCGGAGACGGGCACGCTGCAATCCCAGCGCGTCGAACAGGCCACGCGCGGTGACATAGAGGTCGCGGGCGACGTCCGTCGGCTCGGTGAGGGACCGGGCGCGAGTGATCGTGGTGAAGTCCGCGAAGCGCACCTTGAGGCTCACGGTCCGGCCCGCGACCTGCGCGGCGCGCAGCCGGGCAGCGGTCCGTTCGCAGAGCCGGAGCAGCTCCCGGTGGATGAACGCCGGGTCGTCGACGTCGTAGCTGAATGTCTCCTCCGCACCGATGCTGCGATCGGGTTCGTGCGGTACCACCGACCGCTCGTCGCGCCCCCAGGCAAGAGCGGCGAGATGCGCTCCGGCGGCCGCACCGAGAGCGCGCTGCAGCGTGGAAACCGGCACGTGCGCCAGATCTCCCACGGTCCGAAAGCCCAGCCGGAGCAGAACCTCCTCCGTCTTCTCGCCCACCCCCCACAGCGCGCCGACCGGCAGTGGATGCAGAAAGGCGACCACTCCACGGTCGGGGACGACCAGCAGCCCGTCGGGCTTGCACCGGGTGGAGGCCAGCTTGGCCACGAACTTGGTGCCGGCCACGCCCACCGAGCAGGTGATGCCCTGCTCGTCGGCGACTCGGGCGCGGATCAGCTCGCCGATGCGGGCCGGGCGGCCGAGGCGGCGTACGGCGCCCGCGACGTCGAGGAACGCCTCGTCGAGCGCGAGCGGCTCGACCACCGGGGTGATCGAGCGGAAGATCTCCATCACCCCCGCGGACACCACGGTGTAGTCGTGGTAGCTGGGTGGTACGACCACCGCCTGCGGGCACAACCGGCGGGCTCGGCTCATCGGCATCGCGGAGTGGACGCCGTAGCGACGCGCCTCGTAGGTCGCGGAGAGCACCACCCCCCGGGTGCCATTGCCTCCGACGATGACCGGCTGCCCGCGCAGCTGCGGCCGGTGGCGCAGCTCGACGCTGGCGTAGAAGGCGTCCATGTCGACGTGCAGCACCGTGCAGCCGGTGTCGTCGCCCGGCGGTCCGGACGCCGGGCCGGGGCGGGGCAGCTGCTGGCTGCGGCTCATCGGCGGCTCATCGGCGGCTCATCGGGTGCGGCTCATCATGCTCAGCCTCCCGCACTTCCGGGGCTGGAGTGCCAGAGCTTGCGCGGCGCGCTCTTCGCGTCGTCGCCGGCCGGGCGGATGTCGGAGTACGACGACTGCAGGAACCCGGTGGGATGGACGACCACCCGCCGACGGGTCATGCCGCCCGCACTGGAGCCGGCGGAAGACCGTCCCTCGTAGGTCGTGACGCTGCCGCCCACCGGAGGCCGCACCACCATCGGTCGGCTGGCCAGGCTCTGCGCGGCTCCGGCGACGGCCTGCTCGGTGACGACCGCGGGAGCGATCAACAGGTCCTCGACGGCGGCGAGCCCTCCCTCGGTCCAGGCGGCGTACAGCACGGGCAGCTCCCAGCATCCGCTGGCCAGCAGGGACACCCCGCGATCCCCGGTTCGCCGCACCCGTCCGCGCACCACCAGCAGCCAAGAGTGGAACAGCGTCGCGGCGTAGCCCACTTGGGCGTCTTCGAAGAACGTCGCGTCGACAGGACCGGTGGAGTCGTCGAGGGTGACGAAGATGACCCGGCGCCCGGAACGGATCGGCGGGGTCTGGGTGGCCACCTTTACCCCGGCGACCAAGATCTCCGCGCGTGACCGGCGGCGCAGCAGCTCCCGGGAGCGGGTGATCCCGAGCGCGTCGAGAAACTCGGCGTAGCTGTCGAGGACGTGTTGGCTCGCGTCGAGGCCGAGCACAGCAAGCTCGGCGCGCACCCGCTCCGCGCCGGTCATCTCCGGCAGCCCGGAATTCATGGAGCGGCCAGAGCTGCCGGTATGGCCGGCGTGGCCGGAGCTGCCGGCGTGGCCGGGTGCGAAGGATGCGCCGGGTGCGGTGTCGAGGTCGAGGGTGAGCTGCACGGGGCTCGCCTCGACGGGCGCCGCCGCTTTCGACTGCCGGGCAGCCGCTAGCCGTACGTCGGGCCGCGCGTCGGCCGGCGCGTCGGGTCGAGGGCTCGCCGACACCACACCGGTGGCCACCCGCCGCTGGATGCGACCGCCACGGGCGCGGGCGACCGACCGGGCCCACGTGTCGAGCTCGGCGACCTGCAGCAGCAGGTCGCGGCGGGTGACCTGGCCTCTGCGGCGTACGGGAAGAGGCGCGCCGATGGCGTACAGCGAGTCGAACCCTCCGGCGATGACCAGCCGCTCCACCACCGGCCGGGAAACCCGGGCGCGGTTCCAGAAGTCGGACAGGCTCGCGTAGGGACGGCCGGCGACGACCCGGGCCAGCTCGGCGTCGGTGATCCCCTTGACGTCGGCGAGGGACAACCGGATGCCGTAGGCCCGGCCGTCCGGCAGCCCCGGGCCTGGCGGGTCGCGGGGTGGCCGCCCGAGGATTTCGGGGGGTGGCTCGTCGTCGCGGCCGACCCGCTCCACGCGGTAAGTGGCGTCGGAGCTATTGACGTCGAGCGGGAGCACCGCGATGCCGAACTGGCGGGCGTCGTCGAGGATGAGCCGCTTGGGGTACATGCCGGGGTCGTGGGTGAGTACGCCGGCGAGGAACGCCGCCGGATGGTGGGCCTTGAGCCACGCTGACTGGTAGGTCGGCAGCGCGAACGCCGCGGCGTGCGCCTTGCAGAACCCAAAGGAACCAAAGGCGCGCAGCACTTCCCAGGCTCGCTTCACCGTCGGCAGGTCGTAACCGCGACCCAGCGCCCGCGGATGAAACCACGCCCGTGCCTCGGCTTGTCCTTCGGCGTCGCCGAGGGCACGGCGCACCTCGTCGGCCTCGGCGAGGGTGCACCCGGTCAGCACCGCGACGATCTGCAGCACCTGCTCGTGGAAGACGACGACGCCGCAGGTCTCCCGCAGCGCGGGCTCCAGGTCTGGGTGGAGGTACTCCGCGGCGGCCCAGCCGTGGCGGGCCGACAGGAACGGCGTCACCATGTCGCTCTTCACCGGACCGGGTCGGAACAACGAGATGTCGATGACGATGTCGGCGAAGGTCTGCGGCGCGAACTTGCCGATGAGTTCGCGCTGCCCGGGTGACTCGATCTGAAAGCAGCCCAGCGTCCTGGTCGACTGGATCAACCCGAACGTCGCCGGGTCGTCGAGCGGTACGGCGTCGAGGTCGGGGGGTGCGACGCCGTCGACCCGGGCAACCTCCGCCGTGGCGTACGCCATCGCGGACTGCATCCGGATACCGAGCACGTCCAGCTTGAGCAGCCCGAGATGCTCGACGTCGTCCTTGTCGAACTGGCTCATCGGAAATCCCAGCCAGCTCGCCTCGACCGGCGTGCGGTCGAGCAAGGTGCGGTCGGAGAGCAGCACTCCGCACGGGTGCAGCGCGACGTGACGCGGCAGCCCGTCGAGCCGCTCGGCGAGCCGCAGCAGCAGCCCGAACCGCTCGGCGCTGATGCCGCTGGCGCGCAGCTCGGGCAACTCGCGCAGCGCAGCACCGACGTCTCGGGCCCGGACGTGCGGGAACGCCTTGGCCAACGTATCGACTTCACCCGGCGGCAGCCCGAGCGCGGCGCCCACGTCGCGGATCGCATGCCGGGCGCGGTAGGTGTCCATCATCGACACGCACGCGCAGCGGTCGCCGCCGTAGCGGGCGAGGACCTGCTCGTAGACCTCGGTACGCCGCGCCGACTCGACGTCGAGGTCGATGTCGGGCAGCGCGCCGCGCAGCGGGGAGAGGAACCGCTCCATGAGCAGCCCGTGCGCGAGCGGGTCGACCCCGGAGATGCCCAGCAGATAGGTGACGAGGCTGCCCGCGCCGGAGCCGCGGGCGGCGCAGCGCACCCCCATGTCCCGGACGAGGTCGACGACGTCGGCGACGGTGAGGAAATACGACGGGTAACCCAACTGCTCGATGACGCCGAGCTCGGCATCGAGC
>JBBSMJ010000125.1:0-4861 GCA_038233235.1 Actinomycetes bacterium
CCCAGCACCTTGTCAGCCGCCGCCAGCTCGTCCGCCGCCTTCTCGGCGTCCGGGTCGGCAAGGATGGCCGCCGCGATGCTGTTGGCACTTTCGGTGAAGGCGGCCGCTTGGTAGCGCCGCATGTTGTCCTGGTCGAACTGGCTGAAGTCCCAGTTGAGGTCGATGTAGCTCATCATCGTGTTGCTCTGGTCGCCAGACCAGGCGAAGAAGTACTGACCTTCCGGCCCGAAGTCTGTGTTCGACTCGCTGTCCCAGCCGTCGTGCGGGTGACTGAGGCTCACATGGTGGCCGACCTCGTGAATCATGGTCGTGGTGAGCCCGTAGCCAGCCTCGACGACCTCGGGTGAGACGAAGTTGAACACGAAGCTCTGGGTGCCGTCGCGATAGTTGTCGTCGGCGTAGCCGAGGGCGGGGACGACGCGCGTCTCCGGTGAACGGAAGATCCTGGTTGTCGTAGCTGAGCGTCCTGCCCCTCAGCAGCTCCCCCATCTCGTCAAGGAAGAGGCTCGGGGTGATGTACTCCTTGGAGGCGTTGTCACCAACCGCAAAGACGGACGGGTCGTCTACTACCGACTCGCGTAGGGATTCCCCGCACCGCTACGCGGGCACTGCCTCGCCAGCTGATCCAACTCTCGCAGGAGACAGACGGTAACCGAGACAACGACTGAGCCTGCGAAGTCACAGGTACGTCGTCGACCCACGGGAGCGCCTGGTCATCGGCATCACATGATGACCCCTATCCGCCAGGCCCCAGCAGGACGCCGCCATGTAGCGGGAGAAGCCACACCTGTGTGGGAATCTGCACCGGACGGGATGGTCCTATGACCTGTGAATGTCCCCCTGCGGCGGCCGCAGAGGTCAGCGGCTCCGTGCAAGCAGGTTCTCGAGCGTGTTCGGGTCAAGCTCGCCGATGTGCTGGGCGGTGATGCGACCGTCGGCGTCGAGGAGGACGGTGACGGGCAGGCCGGGGATGCGGAGGTGATCGAGGAGGTCGCCGTCGGGATCGACGACCTGGGGGTAGGTGACTCCAACGTCGGGGAGGAACGCCGCGGCCGCGTCGGTGGTGTCCTGGGTGTTGACGCCGAGGAACTGCACTTGGTCGCCGTGGCGGAGGTGGGCGGCTTGGAGGAGCGGCATCTCGTCGCGGCAGGGCCCGCACCAGGTCGCCCAGAGGTTGACGAGCACGGGACGCCCGGCTAGCGCGGACAGGTCCACGGCGGGGCCGGGGACCAGGCACGGAAGCCGCAGCGGCGGTAGTCGCTGCCCGGTCGCGGACGCGGGGATCTGCTGTGGCAGTGCGGCGCAGGACTCGACTCCAGGCACGGCGGCTGGCGTGTGTCGCAGCGGGGGAGCGCCGGCGGTGTCGCCGGCGCTCGCGGCCCCGGTAGCCGGACCGCTGCTGATCCCGGTGATGACGGGGTCCGACCCGCCACCGGTGCAGCCGGCGAGGGTCAGCGCTACGACCGTCACGAGGACCGGGCAGCGCCGCAGCCCGGTGCGCCGGTGCACGGGACTACTCGCGGTGCCGGACGTCGAAGCTGCGTCCGCCGTCGGTGGAGGCGAGGATCGCGCCGTCCACGGCGGCGAAGACGTCGCTGTCGCTGGTCGCGGTGAGCGCGTGCGGGGCTGCGTCGAGGCTGCCGCGCTGCTGCCACGTTTGGCCGCCGTCAGTGCTGGCGTGCACGGACCCGTCGGGCGCGGCGCCGACGATGGCGCCGTCCTCGGCCCAGGACACCAGCTGTAGCAGCGGGGCGGTCGGCACAGCGCTGTAGGTCTTGCCGCCGTCCTCGCTGCGGGCCAGGCCCTGTTCGGTCGTGGCGAGCAGCACGTCGGGGTCCTCGGGGCTGACGGCGAAGTCGGCCATCGGCAGTGCCCCGCGGGTATCCCACGTCTGCTTGTCGTTGCTGACCATGAACTCGCCGGTGAGGGAGTTCAGCCCGTACACCCGTCCGTGGCGTGCCTCGAGGGAGTGGAAGTCGGCCTCCCCTGCAAGGGAGAGGGCCTGCCAGGTCTGGCCGCCGTCGGTGGACTCGATGAGCCCGAGCGAGCTGGGCCCGCCCTGCCCCTCGCCGGGGTGCCCGCTGGCGAGGTAGTGGCCCGGGCCGGCGACGGTGAACCCCATGAAGTCCTGCACCCGGTCGGCCACTCGGGTGGGCTCACCCTCTTCGGGGAGCCGGATCAGCCCGTAGTGGGTCCCGGCGTACAGGGCGCCGTCTCGCGGGTCGACACCTAGCCCGTGCACGTGCGCCACCTCGGTGGCGGCCGTGTCCGCCGGTGCGGCGTCCTCCCCACTCCGGGTCGCCAGGACGACGACGACGGCCAGGACTGCGAGCGCTGCGACCGCACTTGCGGCGAGGACGGCAGCGCGGCTACCCGAGCCGCGTGAACGGCGCGAGCCGCGTGTCCTCGCCTGGGCTGCCGCCGTGCCTGAGGCGTTGGGACGGGAGCTGGTGCGGGGGTTCTGAATGGGCCACCTACCGGAGGGAACGAGGGACGAGGCGAGTGCCGGGCTGACGGCTACGAAGGACCATAGTAGCGTGTCGGGAGCGGTGGGGACGTGCTCGCCGCGGCCAGGTCCTGCTCTCGGGGGTGGGACGTCTGGGAGGAGGAGTTCGTGCCGTTGCACATCACCGGGCGTGCCGTGGCCGCGCTGCTGGTGGCGGTCGTCAGCCTGACCGCGTGCGGTGACCCGTCGAAGCAGGCGTCGGAAGTGACGACGACATCCTCCGAGGTCGTTCGGGTTGAGGACGAGTCGTCGGGGTTCCACGGCACGCTGGTCGAGCCGCCAATGCCACGCCCCCGGCTGACGCTGGAGGACACCAGCGGGCGGTCCTTCACCTTCGACGACCGACCTGACGGCGAGGTCACCGTCGTCTTCTTCGGCTACACCCACTGCCCGGACGTCTGTCCCACAACGATGGCTGACCTCGCCGCGGCCCGTCGACAGCTGCCGGCGGAGATCCGCGACCAGGTAACGGTCGCGTTCGTGACCGAGGACCCCAAGCGCGACATCCCGCAGGTGCTGCGCACCTGGTTGGACGGCTTCGACCCGGACTTCGTCGGGCTCCGCGGCGGTAACGAGGACACCGCGCGCGTGCTGAAGGAGCTGTACCTGCCGCAGTCCAAGCGCATCGCTACCCCCACCCCTGCCGTGGCCCACCCCGACGACGGGCACGAGCATCCCGGCGACTACGGGCTCGAGCATGCCGGCATCGTGTACGCCTTCGGGCCGGGCGGAGCCACCGTCATCTACACCGGCGGCACGTCTCCGCGGCAGTACGCCGAGGACCTCACCCGGCTGGCCAGCGACCGATGAGCCGGACGCGCCGGCCACCGGGACGGCGGGCGGCGGCGCTGGCGGTGGCCACGGGGCTCCTCGCCGGCTGCGGGAGCGGCGCAGCCGCCGAGAGCGACCCCGGGTACGTGACCGGCCCGGGGGTGGTGACCCGCACCCCGGTGGGGGAGCGCGTCGCGTTGCCCCGGGTGACGGGCGCGCTCCTGCAGGGCGGGACATTCGATAGCGCGGACTACCCGGACACGGTCATGGTCTACAACGTCTGGGGGTCCTGGTGCGCCCCGTGCCGGGCGGAGGCCCCGGCCCTGCAGGAGGTGTGGGAGCAGACCCGCGACCGAGGGGTCCAGTTCGTCGGCGTCAACGTCAGGGACAACGACGCGGCAGCCCGGGCCTTCGAGCGGGAGTTCGACATCACCTACCCGAGCATCACCACCGCCGACTCCGCCCCGGTGCTGCTGGCGTTCCGCACCAGTCTCCCGCCGAGCGCGATCCCGAGCACCCTCGTCGTGGACCGCGACGGGCGCGTGGCCGCCCGGATCGTCGGGGCGACCACGTACACGAAGCTGCGCCCACTCGTCGACGAGGTGCTCGCCGAGCCGACCTAGCGATGCCGGAACCGGTCAATCGAGTGCGGCATATCCGTTCGGGGTGGGGTTCGGGTACCACAGCAAAGGACGGACCTAGAGGGTTCAGGCGGGCGTGTGCGCGACGAGTCGCAGCGCCGCGGTGACCTGGCGGCCCCCTCCGGGCCAAAGTCCCGGTGAGTGAGCTCGGGCTCGCCACCGCGGTCCTCGTTGCCTCCCTGACGTTGACCTACGTCTTCTGCCTGCGGCCGATGCGCCGCGGCCGTTGCGCCATGGGTGCTGGTCGCGGTCAGAGTCAAGGTCCCGGCGAGGTGCCGGACCGGGACGCGGAGGTCGCACAGCTGCGGCAGGAGGTGGCCGCTCTACGGACCGGGAGCGCCCCAGGCAGCTCGCGGGCCTCGGGGCGCTAACCCGCGCAGGCCTGCTGCACTCAACCCCACGCGTCGACTGTCGACTCGCTGGCTGGGGACGGGGCTCGCTCGACCCAGCAGTACACATTCCCTGATCCCGAGTCAGCGCTGTACGGCGACGGGGCACAGCGCGATGCCGCGGTCCGCACGGAGGTCCTGGATGCTGTGGGGCAGGGGTTCGGCCAGAGCCAGGGCGACGTTCAGGATGACGATCCCGGCTCCGAGCGTGCCGGCGGCGGCGCGGGGGTGCCGCGAGGCGGTCAGCCCGTAGCCCAGCAGCGCGAGCAGGAACAGCGCCAGCATGGTGAGCAGTGGTGCGGGGATGAAGTGCAGGGTGATGTGGAAGGCGAAGACGTCCATCCAGAGCGCGTGCAGCACGCCGAAGCCGAGGAACAGGACGTCGGGAAGGGCGCTGTAGAAGTGCCCGAGCCAGCCGGCCTCCCACGGCGCGATCGCCCCGGACGCCGGGTCCCGGTCACGCCGCCAGGCCGTCAGGGCGCGCAGCGCGGTGAGCGCGGCCAGGCCGAGCGCGGCGCCGAACAGGCCGTGCAACCAGAAGTGGAACTGCGCCC
>JBBSMJ010000126.1:0-4855 GCA_038233235.1 Actinomycetes bacterium
CCCGCGACCAGGACGCGGTCGTAGGCCCGGTTCTGGTGGCTGACCATGCAGATCTTGTCGCTCTCGCCGTGGCCGATCTGGACGTGGAACATGCGGCCGGAGGCGAGAGACTGGAAGTTCGTGTAGCCGTTGTTGACATACAGTGCGGCCTTGTAGTCGTTGTCGTCGTAGAGATCCATGAGATCGGCGAAGCGGCGGACGTAGAGAGTGCGCAGGTGCGTCAGGCCGGACACCGCCCGGAAAGCCCGCAAGTTGCGCATGACAAGCAACACCGGACGCCGCCGGTCGAGTTCCTCCAGCACCGGGAGCCACTGCTCGAGCTGGTAGAGCTTCTCGATGTCGTCGGGAAAGTGCACGACGATGTCCGCGGGCATAGCCATGTTGGCGAAGGCGACGTTGGCGACCGGGCCGCGGGTGCCGCCGTAGCGGCGGTACAGGAACCTGCGTACCTGCGCTCGGACCGTCGCCGGCATCTTCGCGAGGCGGGCGAGAGCGGACGTGCTGGGGTCGCGGGAGGACGGTTGACCTGACACAGGCGACGCCTCTCGTCCGGATGGGGTCCCGCCCGAACCGCCCGACTCGCAGGGAATCGGGCTACCCGCGCGCGGAGCTGCGGTTTATCGCCGGCGCAATGTTACCTTCGGGGATCTTCGGCTCCTGCCAGCGCCGTGAGTTGTCCGGTCGTGAAGGAGGTGCGGCCGCGCGCCGCGGTGATGAGGCAAGCCGTGGTCGTCGTGCACACCGCTGCGGGAGGGACACCTACCGCGTTGCTCGACGCTGATCCCACCCCGCTCACGGCGCTACTCACCACTCTGCGCCAGCGCGGTTGGGGCGATGTCACGGTGCTCACTCGCAGCCAGTGGGAGTCGCAGGTGCGGACGGTCGTTGCGAACAGGCTCCCGGTGCTTGGCTATCGCGACGTCCCGGAGGCGCTGCAGCGCCTCGGCGACGTGCTCACTGCGGGCAGCGGACCGGTCCTGCTGATCCACGGGGACGTCGTCGTGCACTCCGAAGCCCTCGGCGATGTCGCCGACGACCCACGGTTGCGCACTGCGGTCCTCACCGTGGCGGATCCGGCTGGCACGCTGCACGTCCGCGAAGGGCGGGTGGTGTCCGCCGGATCCCGCGAGCACCGCCTCGACGTCGCCGACCATGCCCACCTGGGGGTGGTGCGGATCGGGGCCGGCGAACGGGGAGCCACCGCCGCCGTCTGTGGCGACCTCGCCCGGCTGGCCCGCCTCCGGGGGTGGACCGCGGACCCGATCGACCTGGTCACTGTCGGGCTGGTCCGCCGGGCCGGACCGGTGGCCGCTGTGGCGCTGGGCGGCTACTGCTGGGCCCGACCGGACAGCGTGGAGGCCGCCCGTGCCGCCGTACGCGCCTTGGAGACCAGGGACCAGTGGCGCGTCCGCCTCGACGCCGCGGCTCGTCCCGGAGACGGCTTCTACTCGACGTTCGTCGTGCGCCGGCTGTCCAAGCCGCTCACCGGCGTGGCGGTGCGTCAGGGCTGGCGTCCCAACCAGATCACCGTCGTGTCACTGCTGATCGGTCTCACCGCCGCGGTGTGCTTCGCCCTTGGCGGTCGCGGATGGCTGCTCGCCGGCGCCATCCTCCTGCAGGTGTCCTTGGTCGTCGACTGTGTGGACGGCGAGGTGGCCCGCTTCACCCGAAACTTTTCCCCGGTCGGGGCGTGGCTGGACGCGACATCGGACCGGGTCAAGGAGTACGCCGCCTATGCCGGTCTGGCAGTGGGTGCGGCTACGGATGCCTGGACGCTGGCCGCAGCCGCGCTGGCCCTGCAGGTTTCCCGGCACGTGGTGGACTTTGGCTTCGCCGTACGGCAGACGCAGCGCCGGGATGCGTCCGGTCCGCACCAGCCGTCCCTGGACAACCTCGACGAGCTGGACGACCCCGACCGCGCTGGCGATCGTTCACTGTCCGCGCCGGACATTGCGCCGGTCGCGGAGGATGTCGAGGTCGCCCAAGCGCTCGGTCGTGGCGCGGTCCAGCTGTCCGAGCGTACGAGCGGGTCGCCAGCGCTGCTGTGGTTGAAGCGGGTGGTGATCATGCCCATCGGGGAGCGCTGGCTCGTGCTGTCGGCGGGCGCGGTGCTGCTCGGTCCGCGCTCCACCCTGTGGTTGCTGCTGGCGCTCAGCGCTATAGCCGCCACCTACACGACGAGCGGTCGGGTGCTCCGGTCGGTGGCCGATGGCTGACCAGTCCCAGCAGTCCCAGCGGTCCTTCGGGGACCTCGACCACCTGGCCGACGCCGGTCCGCTCGCCCGGGCCCTCGGAGCGCTGAGCGTCGCGCTGCCGCGCCGGTGGCGGCAGCGGCAGCGGCCCCTCGCCGGCCTGGGCGCCGGTCTGGTGGTGCTCGCCGTCGGCGGGGTGGTCGCGCAGCCGATCGTGACGGTCTCGGCGGCCGTCGCGTTCGTGCTGCTGGCCTCAATGGCCGTGCGGCCACCGCTCGGGGGCCGTCTTGCCTGGCTGATGCCGGCGCTGCTGCGGGCGGCGGAGTACGCCCTCGTAGTCCGGCTGGCGGCGGTGCTGGACGGTGGGGTGCTGGACGGTGGGGGGCTGGACGCTGGAGGGCTGGACGGCGCGGGGCTGGGTGGTCGGGTGATGCCGGCGGCGTACGCGTTACTGGCGGTAGTCGCCTACCACCACTACGACGTGGTGTATCGACTGCGGCATGCCGGGTCCAGCGCGGCGCCCTGGGTGGGTGTCGCCGCGCTCGGCTTCGAAGGGCGGATGCTGGTGGTGCTCGTACTGTGGCTTGCCGGTGCCGACGCTGCGGTCGTCGGGTGCTGGGTGCTGGCCGGCTGGCTCGCCGTTGTCTTCGGCGTGGAGAGCGCGACCGGGTGGAGCCGGTGGCTGCGGGCGGCGCGCCCGGACGTGCTCACGTGACTCGCCGGAGCCGGCCGAGCCTGGACGAACTGAGGGCGGTGTGCCAGCCGCCGGAGACGATGACCCGGCGCAACGCCGAGCACTGGCTGGCCCGCGGCGGGCTGCGGCGGGTTTCGCTGCGGCTGACGGCACTGCTCGTCCGTACGCCAGTAACCGCCAATCAGCTCACCGGGATCATGATCGTGGTCGGCCTGCTCGCCGCCGTACCCGCAGCGCTGGGCGGCATCCCCACGGCGGCGGTGGCTGTCCTGCTGGTGTTCGGCTACTTCCTGCTCGATCTGTGCGACGGCGAGGTGGCACGGTGGCGGCGGGCAACCAGTGCGACCGGTGTCTACCTCGACCGCGTCGGGCACTACCTGGTCGAGGCGGCACTGCTGTGTGCGTACGGGCTGCGTGCCGGAGCCGGTGAACTCGGCGGATGGAGCACGCTCGGTGTGCTCGGTGCCCTGCTGGTGGTGCTGGTCAAGGCGGAGACCGACCTGGTGGACGTCGCGCGGGCCCGCAAGGGCCTCGCCGCTGCCACCGACGCGGCGGCCGAGCTGCGCAGCGCCCGGCTGGGGCGGCTCCGCCGGGTGGCCTGGGCGGTGCGGGTGCATCGCATCACCGGCGCCGTCGAGTCCGTGCTGCTGCTGCTGCTGGCCGCCGTGGTCGACCGGTTGACCGGGGGACAGCTGGGCAGCCAGGTCCTGGTCGTCGTCCTCGCTGCGGTAGCCGCCTCCCAGGTGGTGCTGCACCTGCTCAGCGTGCTGGCGTCGCGCAGACTGTCGTGACAGGGGAAGAGTCTGTCGTGACAGGGGAGGCCGTCCTGAGGCTGTCCTGCGTCATCCTCACCATGGGCAACCGGCCGGCGCAGCTGCAGCGGGCGATCGCCAGCGTCCAGGCTCAGCGCGGGGATCCGGTGGAGATCGTCGTCGTGGTCAACGGCGGCACGCAGCCTGCACTGCCCGCTGATGTACGGGTGGTGGCGCTGCCGGCGAACGTGGGGATCCCGGCCGGTCGCAACCGCGGTGTCGAAGCGGCGACTGGCGACGTCGTGCTGTTCCTCGACGACGACGGATGGTTGGTGGGCACCGGCGCGGCCGAGCGGCTGCGTTCGGCGTTCGCCCGCGAGGCGAGTCTCGGGGTGGTCTCTTTCCGCATCACCGATCCGGACGGCGGTCCGGGCCAGCGGCGGCACGTGCCGCGGCTCCGGGCAGGCGACCCCGACCGGTCGAGTGAGGTGACCACCTTCCTCGGCGGTGCGTGCGCCGTACGCCGGGCGGTCTTCGACCGCTGCGGTGGGCTGCCTGAGCACTTCCACTACGCCCACGAGGAGACCGACCTCGCCTGGCGGGCCCTCGACGCGGGATTCCGGTTGCGCTACGACGCGGATGTGCAGATGCACCACCCGGCCGTGATCCCGCACCGGCACCCGGAGTTCCTCCGACTCAACGCCCGCAACCGAGTCTGGTTGGCGCGGCGCAACCTGCCGTGGCCGCTGGCCGCCTGGTACCTGGCGGACTGGGTGGTGCTCACCACGGCCCGCGAGCGTTCGCTACCGGCGCTCGCCGTGTGGGCGCGCGGATTCGCCGAGGGGTGGCGCTCCCCGAGCGGACCGCGGCGGCCCATGCGCTGGGTCACAGCCGCCCGGATGGCCCGGTTGGGGCGGCCCCCGATCATCTGACCGCCCGCCCCGGCGGCTGTTGCCTGCGGCGTGTCGCTTGACCGGCGGTGTGTCGGCTGGCGGTGTCTCGGCCGGCGGTGGTGTCTCGGCCGGTGGTGTGTTGGCCGGTGGTGTCTCAGTTGGTGGGGTGCGCTTCGTTGTCTTCGTCGGGGTGGATGGTGTAGTGCCGGCCGGTGGGGCTGGTCCAGGTGATGTGCCGGTTGGGGTGGAGGGCGGCTCGCCACCTGGTGTGGGTTTTCAGTCGGTGGTGGTAGCGGCATAGTGGGATGAGGTTGCAGGCGCAGG
>JBBSMJ010000127.1:0-4840 GCA_038233235.1 Actinomycetes bacterium
ACCAACTGCGACCCAGACGAGGTGGACTACAAGATCCCCGGCAACGACGACGCCATCAGGAGTGTGACGCTGCTGACCCGGGTGGTGGCCGATGCCGTTGCCGACGGCCTCATGACCCGCGCCGGTGCAGCCGTCACGGGCGAGGAGGCCGAGGGTGCCGCCATCGGTACCGACGAGCCGCTCGCCGATTGGGAACGTGAGCTGCTCGCAGGCCAGCCCCAGCAGCAGGAAGCCACTGTCGCGCCCGCGGTGGATGGCGACCAGCACAGTGGCGACCCGCAGCCGGCGGACGGCGCAACTGACGAGCCGTCGAGTGAATCCGGACAGCCAGCGGACCCGGCCCAGCCGAAGCAGGCAGTCCCCGTCAGCGAGGCGAGTCCAGCAGAGGCGCCCGCCGACGCACCCGCCCAGCCGCCCGCGGACGCACCCGCGGACGCACCCGCCGAGGCGCCACAACACGCTTGAGGCGCATCACTCGCCGACCCCCGTACGCGCCGCTTCCCACACGACGGCCGACCCGACCATCACTACCGCAGAGACGAGAGAGAAGCGAATCATGGCTGAGTTCAGCGCCGCCGAGGTCAAGCGACTGCGGCAGACGACCGGCGCCGGGATGATGGACTGCAAGAACGCACTCCAGGAATCTGGCGGTGACGTCGACAAGGCGATCGAGATCCTTCGGGTCAAGGGAGCCAAGGACGTCGGCAAGCGCGAGTTGCGTACGGCGTCCAACGGGTTGGTCACGGCGGTGCTCGACGGCACCTCTGCCGGGGTGCTCCTAGAGGTCAACTGCGAGACCGACTTCGTAGCCAAGACCGACGCCTTCCAAAACCTCGCTGCCACCGTGGCAGCGCACATCCAGGCCGCGCATCCAGCGGACGTACCGGCCCTGCTGGAACAGCCCTTCCGCGAAGACCAGGACAAAACGGTGCGGCAGGTCCTCGACGAGGCCAACGCCACGCTGGGCGAGAAGATCGAAGTGCGCCGCTTTGCCACCTTCGATGACGGGTTCGTGGCGTCGTACCTGCACAAGAGCAGCCCGGACCTGCCACCGACCGTGGGCGTACTCCTCCAACTCGACCGGGAGGACCCCGCGGTCGCCAAGGACATCGCCCAGCACATCGCGGCGATGAATCCCCGCTTTCTCTCCCGTGATGACGTGCCGGCCGACACGGTGGAGAACGAGCGGCGGCTCGCCGAGCAGATGGCCCGCGAGGAGGGCAAGCCGGACCGCGCCCTGCCGAAGATCGTCGAGGGCAGGGTCAACGGTTTCTTCAAGGACTTCACGCTGCTCGAGCAGGCGTTCGTCAAGGACTCGAAGAAGACGGTTCGCCAGGTGGTGGGTGACGCCGAGGTGACCGTGCAGGGTTTTGCCAGGTTCAAGGTCGGCCAGGCGTAGGGCAGACTGCCGAGCGGGCAACGACCGCCCGGCCGGGAGTGCGACAGCGAGGAGGCCGACGCGGTGGAAGCGACGACGACGAGGCTGGACCCGTCAGCCCGAAGGGCAGCCCGCGGCGGCACCGTGGCCTACAACCGGGTGCTGCTCAAGCTGTCCGGGCAGGCGCTGGCGGGGACCCGTGGCATCGGACTCGATCCGGACATGGTGCTCAGCATCGCCCGTCAGGTCGCGGCGGTGGCCGCTTCCGGCACCGAGGTCGCCATCGTCGTCGGCGGAGGCAACTACTTCCGCGGCGCCGAGCTGTCGCGGCGCGGGATCGACCGAGCCCGCGCCGACTACATGGGCATGCTCGGCACGGTCATGAACTGCCTGGCGTTGCAGGACTTCATCGAACACGCCGGAGTCGAGACCCGGGTGCAGACCGCGATCGCGATGGGGCAGGTTGCAGAGCCGTACGTACCGCGGCGGGCATCGCGCCACCTCGCGAAGGGCAGGGTCGTCATCTTCGGCGCCGGTCTGGGAGTGCCGTTCTTCTCCACCGACACCTGCGCCGCTCAGCGCGCGCTGGAGATCGGGGCGGAGGTGGTGCTCATGGCCAAGGTGGTCGACGGGGTCTACGACTCCGACCCGAAGCACAATCCGGACGCGGTGCGCTTCGACCGGCTGAGCTATGCGGAGGTTCTCGCCCGCGGCCTCAAGGTCGCCGACGCAACTGCGATCAGTCTGTGCATGGACAACGCGCTGCCCATCGTGGTGTTCGACCTGCGGACGGAGGGCAACATTGCCCGGGCCGTTCGCGGTGAGAAGATCGGCACACTCGTCTCGGCGGACGCCGGCTGAACGACCCTAGGGGGCAGCGTGATCGACGACACCCTCCTCGACGCCGAGGAGAAGATGGACAAGGCCGTCACGGTCGCGAAGGAGGACTTCGCGGCGATCCGGACCGGACGCGCGCACCCGGCCATGTTCAACAAGATCAAGGTCGACTACTACGGCACCCCGACGCCGATCAACCAGCTGGCGTCGTTCCAGGTGCCCGAGCCCCGCATGGCGATCATCTCGCCGTACGACAAGAGTTCCCTCACCGGCATCGAGCGAGCGATCCGTGACTCCGACCTCGGGGTCAATCCCGGCAATGACGGGACCATCATCCGCGTGGTCTTTCCGCAGCTCACCGAAGAGCGGCGAAAGGACTACATCAAGGTGGCTCGCCACAAGGCGGAGGAGGCGCGAGTTTCTATCCGCAACGTCCGCCGGCACGCCAAGGAGACCCTCGAGCACATGGCGCGCGACGGCGAGGCGGGGGAGGACGACGTACGCCGCGCGGAGAAGCAACTCGAGGAGCTGACCCACCGCTACGTCGCGCAGGTGGATGACTTGCTCAAGCACAAGGAGTCCGAACTGCTCGAGGTCTGAGTGGTGGACGTTCCCGGCTCCTCTGCTCCTGCTCCGCCTCCCCTGCCTCCGGGTCGCGCCGGCCGTGACCTGCCGGTGGCCATTGCGGTCGGGGTCACCCTGGCCGCCCTGGTGCTCGTCTCGCTGTACGTGTACCAGGCGGCGTTCGTCTGTCTCGCGGCGCTGGCCGTCGGACTCGGCGTCGTCGAACTCGCCTACGTACTGCGTAACCGGCGCATCGAGGTACCGCGGGTGCCGGTTCTCGTCGGGGCGGTGGCCATGCTGCTGTCCGCGTACGCCGCCGGGGAATCCGGTCTGCTCGTCGCTCTCGCCTTGACGCTGCTCGCGGTGCTGCTGTGGCGTATCCCCTACGGCCCCGACGGGTACGTGCGTGACACCTCCGCCGCCCTCTTCGCCACGGTGTACGTGCCCTTCCTGGCCGGCTTTGCGGTGCTGATGCTGCGCGCCCCGGACGGTGCCGACCGGGTGACGACCTTCGTGCTGGTCACCGTCCTCAGCGACATCGGCGGGTACGTCGCGGGGGTGCTGTTCGGACGGCACCAGATGGCGCCGCAGATCAGCCCGCGCAAGTCCTGGGAGGGCTTCGCGGGTTCCGTGCTGGCCTGCACCTGCGGCGGCGCTCTCGCCGTTACCGAGTTGCTCGACGGTGCCTGGTGGGCGGGTGCCCTAGTCGGCCTCGGCGTGGTGGTCACCGCAACACTCGGCGACCTGGGTGAGTCGATGATCAAACGCGACTTGGGTGTGAAGGACATGGGGCGGCTACTGCCCGGCCACGGCGGGGTGATGGACCGTCTCGACTCGCTGCTCCCGACCGCCCCGATTGCCTACCTGCTGCTGGCACTCCTTGTCCAGGTGTCCTGACGGCGGGGCTGGTGGCGGTGGGAGACTGAGGTCCTCATGCCGGTTCCGGGTCAGCTCACGTTCGCCGCGCCGCGCCGTGGCAAGCCACCGCGGCATCTCGCCGACCTCTCGCCGGAGGACCGTCGGCAAGCGGTGACGGCGTTGGGGGAGCGGCCGTTTCGCGCCGACCAGCTGGCCCGGCAGTACTTCGGACGGCTCACCGCCGACCCGGCGGCGATGACCGACCTGCCGGCAGCAGTTGGCGAACAACTCGCACAGGCCCTGCTGCCCCAGCTGCTGACGGCGGTACATGAAATCACCTGCGACGAGGGCACCACGCGCAAGACGCTGTGGCGCCTGCACGACGGCGCCCTGGTCGAGTCGGTGCTGATGCGCTACCCCAGCCGGGTGACCTTGTGTGTGTCCTCGCAGGCCGGCTGCGGGATGAACTGCCCCTTCTGCGCGACCGGCCAGGCCGGACTGACCCGTAACATGTCCGCCGCCGAGATCGTCGAGCAGGTGGTCGCCGGCGCCCGGGCTCTGCGGGTGGGAGAGGTGCCTGGCGGTCCTGGGAGGGTCAGCAACGTCGTCTTCATGGGCATGGGTGAGCCGCTGGCCAACTACGCCGCCGTGCTCGGCGCCGTACGCCGGCTCACCGATCCGATGCCCGACGGGTTGGGGATCTCCCAGCGCGGGATCACTGTGTCGACGGTGGGTCTGGTGCCGGCGATGCGCCGACTGACCGACGAGGGGCTCGCAGTCACCCTGGCGGTGTCCCTGCACGCACCCGACGACGAGCTGCGCGACACCCTGGTGCCGGTCAACACCCGCTGGAACGTGCGGGAGGTGCTCGACGCCACCTGGGCGTACGCCGCCCGCACCGGCCGTCGCGTCTCCATCGAGTACGCGCTCATGCGCGACGTCAACGACCAGGAGTGGCGCGCCGACGCGCTCGGCCGACTGCTCGCCGGACAGCTGGTCCACGTCAACCTGATCCCGCTGAACCCGACGCCGCGGTCCCCGTGGACGGCCTCGCGACCGGCCGACCAGGACCGGTTCGTGCGGGCGCTGCGCCGTCATCGGGTGCCGGTGACCGTCCGCGACACGCGCGGCCGGGAGATCGACGGTGCCTGCGGCCAACTCGCGGCCAGCAGCGGCTAGCGGTACCGGGCCCAGGCACCGCAC
>JBBSMJ010000128.1:0-4830 GCA_038233235.1 Actinomycetes bacterium
GAGGACCTCGCGGTGACGGGTGAGCTGATCGTCGCGGCCTGGAACGCCTTTTTGGCAGTCGCCGAGCGGGCCGACCTCACCGCGGCGTCGCGCCTACCCGGGTGGACCGGCCACGACGTCTGCGTTCACCTGGGCGGCTGGCCCGAGCACCGCACCCTCGACCGGATGCGTGCGGCCGCCCGCCGCCGGAAGCCGGCGACCCCGCACCCCGGGGTGGACACCGAGGCGGAGCCGGCCGCTCATCCGGACGACGTCAACGAGCATCTCGTCGCGGCGCACCGCGGTGCGCACAGAGACGAGGTGCTCAACGCGCTGCGCGAGGCGCGCGACTCCGTGGCTGACTTTCTGCCCACGCCGGAGGCCGCGCGGCTACGGCGCCGTCCCGTCCCCTCCCCGCTGGGGCCGCTCCCGCTGCTCACACTCGTCCACGCGTCGACGTACGAGCTGGCCGTTCACGCCGCCGACCTGCGACCTTGCGGTGGCGGCGAACCCGACGACGCCCTGCTGCAAGCCGGGCTCGGCTCGCTGGTCGACGTGACCGGGGCGCTCGCCGCCCGCCAAGGGAGGGCCGTCGCCGTGACGGCCCGAACGCCGACGGGCGGATGGACAGTCCGCAGCGGCGACTCCGGCGGCTGGCGCACCGTACGCCGGGAGGCAGCAGAGGCGGTGCTGCCGACGGACGGCGTGGTCGTCGAAGGATCACCGGCGACGTTGCTCGACGTCTCCGCGGGGCGGATCGCCGTGCCCCCGCTGCTGCTCCGCCGCGAGTTGCGGCTCCACGACATCCCTGGGCTGCTGGAACTGGCTCCCATCGTCGAAGCCGTGCCCGGCCTGCCGGGGGGGCTGGCTCTGCGCGCCGCGGCGGGCTATGTCGGTGGGGCCGGCCGGTTGCTGCGCCGCTTACCCAGGGCACCGTGGCGCTGAGAGATACGACGTACGCGGACTCGCCGTACCTCGCACGAGACGGACGGCGGTAGGAACAGCAAAAGGTCAGCGGAAAGGGGAGGTCAGCGAAAGGGAAGGTCAGCGGCGGTGTGACTTCGGAGCGACCAACCGGGTGCCCGACCAGTGGCGAGCGGCGCTGACGCTGGTGGTGGCCGACAAACCCGCGGTGGGCGCCGCCTCCGCGATGTCGCTGGGCTCCACGTGCCCGGCGCGCCCCCCCTTGGGCGTCAGCAGCCAGATGACGCCACCGGACGCGAGCGCGGTGAGCCCGTCGACCAACGCGTCGATCAGATCCCCGTCGTCCTCCCGCCACCACAGCAGCACCACGTCGACTACGTCGTCGTAGTCCTCGCCGACGAGCGGGTTGCCCGTGTGCTCGCTGATCGCCGACCGCAGCGGGTCGTCGCAGTCGTCGTCGTACCCGATCTCCTGGACGACCTGGCCGGCCTGCAGACCCAACCGAGCAGCCAGGCTGGACTGCCTTTCCGCGTTGTCCGCGGTCGCGCTCACGAACCATCCTCCCGTGTTCCTGCCCCGCCGTCGTGCGGGGACTTCACGTCGGGTAGTCCACACAAGGTGGAGCGGTGGCGCAAGTGCCCCGGCCGACTGCTCCCGGGCGGCGGTGCGAACGCGCCCCGACCACACCTACTTGCCGAGCCTCAAGCGGGGATGCTCTCGACCAGCTTGGCATAGGCGACGACGTTGTCGAGGTAACGATTGTCTTCACCGTCGAAGACGCCACCACAGGTGATCAGTCGCAGTCCCGCGAAGTCGATCGAGCCGTACACCCGATCGGTCGGGAAGTCCTCCTTGGCGTACTGCTCGACCGAGGTGATCTTGAAGACCGCGGTGCTGCCGTCGGCCCGCTCGACCTTGACTTCGTCGCCGCGCGCCAGCTCGCCCAGCTTGAAGAACACGGTCGGCACCTGGTTCCAGGTCACGTGGCCGGCGAGGATTGCCGGCCCGGGCGAGCCGGGAGTAGGGGCCCTGGTGTACCAGCCGACCTGGGCTGGGTCCTCCGGCACGGTCATCGTGTCATTCGGGTTGAGCCCCAGCTCCACCATCGACGCGGACACATCGAGGGCGGGGATGCGCACCCGCACCGGTGGGGAGGAAGTCATCGTGGGGCCACGGAACTCCGGCTCGCGCGGCGCGACAGTGGGCTTCGAGGTTGCCGTCGGGCGACTTGTCGCGCTGGCCGTGGCGGCGGGGACCTCGGGTGCGGCGCGCTGCTCACCGGCAGCGGCCGACTGGCCCTGGGCGGCAGGGGGGGCAGGCGGCGCGGGGTCTTGCGCGAGCACCCACGCGGTGATCAGCCCGGTGCCGGTCAAACCCAGCACGACGGCGAGCGCGGTGGCGGCGGTCCTCGCCCCCCGGCCGCGCCCCACCGCGGGCTGGTCAGTGCGCTCGCTCACGTCCACAGTCTCCGTCTTCTCGCGGTCAAACATCCGCCCGGCCGGTCCCGGGAAAGCACGTGGCCGCCGCCGGGCGAACCGGCGACGGCCACGTAAGCCCTCAGTGGGTTGGCGGGATCAGCTCTCGGCGCCGAGACGGCGGCGGTAGAGGAACGCCCCCGCAGCACCGGTGACCGCGACGCCACCGAAGGCGAGCAGCGCCAGTGACTCCGGTCCCTGCGTGGACCCGGCACCGGTCTCCACGCCACCAGCGGCCGGCGTACCAGCCGCGGCGCCCACGATCATGCCGCAGTTGGCCGGTGCGGTGGCTTCCAGCGGCACGTCCGGGTTGAGCTCACTCGGCCCGGCGCTGTTGTCGTACTTGTCGTTGCCGTTGGTGTCGATGCCGTGCTGCACCACGTGCAGGTTCTTGATGTTGGCCGCAACGTCGTCGGACACCTCGATGGTGCGCTCGTAGCTGAGGTTCCCGTCGCCGTCGGCGGTCGGCATGCGCTCGACCGCGAGGCCGCTGTCCTTGCTGGTGTCGCCCTTGGTGGTCAGCGAGATATGGATGTCGCCGTACGCCGGGAGACCCTCGACCACGGAGAGGACGCCGTCGCCGTTCTCGTCGTCGTCCATCGTCGGGCAGACGAAGTCCTTGCTGCCGTCAGTGGAGCCGTGGACGTGCTGGGCGTGGAACGTGTTGGGCACCAGGCCCGACGCATCGATCTTCACGGTCAACTGGTTGCCCTCGAGCGACACGCTGGCCGAGCCGGACGACCCGCTGTTGTTGAGCGCGTCCATCTCGATGTCGTAGGTCTCATCTGCGTACGCCGCGCCTGGCAGCATGAGCGGCAGCGCCAGCGCCGGAGCCGCGAGTAGGGCCTTCGTGAACTTCACAGGTCTCTCCCTCGATTGCCGTATGCGGGACCGAACCTGTCCTAGCGTTCCCTCCCCCGTCGCGCATCATTCGTGCGGGACCCGGCCGACGGATTGCTCATCCTGGCAGAAGGGACAGGCGCACCTGCCGGTCGGGGTTGTCCACGTTCAGGTCGACAAGCACGATGGATTGCCACCTGCCGAGCTGCATCCGCCCCTTCAGGACCGGCACCGTCGCGTACGGCGGCACGAGCGCCGGCAGCACATGAGCGCGGCCGTGTCCGGGCGAGCCGTGCGCGTGTCGCCAGCGGTCATCCGCGGGAAGCAGATCACGCAGCGCGGCGAGCAAGTCCTCGTCGCTGCCCGCACCGATCTCGATGACCGCAACGCCGGCGGTGGCGTGCGGCACGAACACGTGCAGCAGGCCGTCGCCGCCGGCGCTCGCGCCGGCCAGGAATCGCTCGCACCGGTCGGTGAGGTCGAAGACGCTTTCCCGCCGGCCGGTGGAGACGCTGAGAAGGTGGGTGCGCACAGGCAGCGGCCTATCACAGGGTGCCGTCAGGGCAGCGTCCGGCCGGTCCCCGGCGTGACTACGTCCCCGCGGAGGAGCACGATGGGCACTGAACGAGGCATCCCGACGAGCACAAAGGACCAGGCGTGGCTTCCAGACGCGAACGCTTTTCCGTCATCAGCGACGGCCTGCCCAGCCAGCTCCCCGACACCGACCCCGGAGAGACAGCCGAATGGCTGGAGTCACTCGACGCGGTCATCACCGAGCGGGGCCGGGCGCGGGCGCGCTATCTCATGCTGCGCCTGCTCGAACGCGCCCGGGACAGTCAGGTCGGCGTACCCGGCTTGCGCAGTACCGACTACATCAACACGATCCCGCCGGAGCGGGAGCCGTGGTTCCCCGGAGACGAGCACATCGAGCGGCGCATCCGCGCCTATATCCGCTGGAACGCCGCGGTCATGGTCTCCCGGGCCAACCGTCCCGAACTCGGGGTGGGCGGCCACATCGCGACCTACGCGTCCAGCGCGTCGCTGTACGAGGTCGGCTTCAACCACTTCTTTCGCGGCAAGGCGGGCGGTGAGTCCGGCGACCAGGTGTTCTTCCAAGGCCACGGCTCGCCAGGGATTTACGCTCGGGCCTTCCTCGAGGGTCGGCTGACCGACCGGCAGCTCGACGGCTTCCGCCAAGAGCTGTCGCACCCCGACGGCGGGCTGCCGTCCTATCCCCACCCCCGGTTGATGCCGGAGTTCTGGGAGTTCCCGACGGTCTCCATGGGTCTCGGGCCGATCAACGCCATCTACCAGGCACGCTTCAACCGCTACCTGCACGCGCGGCGGATCAAGGACACCTCGCGCTCCCACGTGTGGTGCTTCCTCGGCGACGGCGAGATGGACGAGCCGGAGGCGCTCGGCGCTATCGGCGTGGCCTCGCGCGAGGAGCTGGACAACCTCACCTTCGTCGTTAACTGCAACCTGCAGCGCCTCGACGGGCCGGTGCGGGGAAACGGCAAGATCATCCAGGAGTTGGAGGCCTACTTCCGCGGGGCCGGGTGGAACGTCATCAAGGTGATCTGGGGACGGGACTGGGACCCGCTGCTCGCGC
>JBBSMJ010000129.1:0-4824 GCA_038233235.1 Actinomycetes bacterium
GCGTCCCCGGCCGGGCGGCGTCAGCGATGTGCTCCTCCTCGTCCAGGCCGCCCTCGAACGGCCCGGGCCGACGCGCCTCCGAACGGGACCCGCCGTACTTCTCGGCCAACGTGCGAGCAGCGGCCGCATCCGGCCCCGGCTGCGGCACGAACACGGCCTCCCGGTAGTAGCGCAGCTCGTCGATGCTCTCCCGGATGTCGGCCAGCGCCCGGTGCCCGCCGCGCTTCATCGGCGCGTTGTAGTAGGAGCGCGGGTACCACCGGCGGGCAAGCTCCTTGACGCTGGACACGTCGACGATGCGGTAGTGCAGGTAGGTCTCCAGCGCCGGCATGTCGCGCATGAGGAACCCGCGGTCCGTCCCCACCGAGTTGCCGCACAGCGGCGCTTTCCGTGGTTCCGGCACGTGCGTACGTACGTAGTCCAGCACTTGGCCTTCTGCGTCGGCGACTGTTGTCCCGCCAGCCAGCGCATCGAGTAGTCCGGAGGAGGTGTGCATCTCGCGGACGACGTCGACCATCTGGTCGAGCGCCTCGGGCGGGGAAGCGATGACGACGTCGATGCCGTCACCGAGGACGTTGAGCTCGGAGTCCGTCACGAGTGCGGCCACCTCGATCAGGGCGTCGCGGTGCAGGTCGAGACCGGTCATCTCGCAGTCGATCCAGACCAGGCGATCACTCATGGACGACACCCTAGGTCGCCGGAGCAGACAAGAGCGCGCCCGGCAGGACTCGAACCTGCGACCCGCTGCTTAGAAGGCAGCCGCTCTGTCCGACTGAGCTACGGGCGCTGCACTGACAACTGTACGGAGCACCAGGCTGTCAGCGGTCGCTGCGAGCGGCGCACGGGTACGGCAGGGCGGATCGGGCAAGCTGTGCGCCGTGACCACTGCGGCGAGCGACCCCAAGGCGCTGCTCACCGCGCTGGAGCACTTGCACGACACCGTGCGGGGAGTGTCGTTGCCACTGGAGGTCAGCGGCGTCGACGAGGCGCGGCGGCTCCGCCGGGAGGTGGCCGGCCAGCTGGACGACTACGTGTTGCCGCGACTGCGCCGGATCGACGCGCCGCTGCTCACCGTCGTCGGCGGGTCCACCGGGGCCGGCAAGTCCACGCTCGTCAACAGCATCGTGGGCGCGCAGGTGAGTGCATCCGGAGTACTCCGGCCGACGACTCGGGCGGCGACCCTGGTCTGCCACCCGCAAGACCTGCGCTGGTACGAGGACGACCGGGTGCTGCCGTCACTAGCTCGGGTTACCGGAGCCAGCGGCGACCCGGGAAGTCTGCGCCTCGTGCCCCACGAGCAGGTACCGGCGGGGCTGGCGCTGTTGGACGCGCCCGACATCGACTCGGTGGTCACCGAGAACCGCGAACTGGCCGCGCAGCTGCTCGCCGCCGCCGACCTGTGGTTGTTCGTCACCAGCGCTGCTCGCTACGCCGACGCGGTGCCCTGGGACATGCTGCACACCGCCCGCGCCCGCAGCACCTCCGTCGCGATCATCCTCGACCGGGTACCACCCGGGGCGGAGGCGGAGATCGCTCCGCATCTGGCGCAGATGCTGCAGGAGCAGGGGCTGGGCGATGCTCCCCTCTTCGTCGTACCGGAGTCCGCGCTTGTCGACGGGCTGCTTCCCGACGAGGCGGTGCGGCGGTTGAGCGACTGGCTGCACGGGCTTGCCTCGGATGCCGCCGCACGGGCAGCAGTGGTACGGCAGACCCTCGACGGCGCATTGCAGAGCCTGCGGCCGCGCGTCGACGCGCTGGCCGGCTCCGCCGACGACCAGCTCGCGGCAGTTGGCACGCTGCGGGCGGCGGCAGCGACGGCGTACGACGCCGCGGCCGACGAGGTCGACGCCGGGACGAGCAGCGGCGCGCTGCTGCGCGGGGAGGTGCTGGCCCGCTGGCAGGAGTTCGTGGGCACCGGTGAGCTGCTGCGGTCCCTGGAGGCGCGAGTCGGGCGGCTGCGCGACCGGATCGGTGAGGTGCTCCGCGGCCAGCCGAGCGGGCCAGCCCCGGAAAAGGAGCTGGCCGAGGCGCTGGAGACCGGCGTGGAGGCCCTCGTGCTGTCCGCCGCGGACGGCGCCGCCGAGCGCACCGGTGACACCTGGGTCGCTGACCCAGCCGGCGCTGTGTTGCTCGCGGCGGCGGACAGCGACCTCACCCGCTCCTCCCCGGGCCTGCCCGCCCACGCCGCGAGGGTGGTGCGCGACTGGCAGGGTTTCGTCCTCGAGCTCGTCCGCGGGGAGGGTGCGGCGCGGCGGTCCACTGCCCGGGCGCTGTCCTACGGCGTCAACGCGCTCGGTCTCGCCCTCATGATCGTCGTCTTCGCGCACACCGGCGGGCTTACCGGCGGCGAGGTAGCGGTGGCCGGGGGGACGAGCGCGCTCAGCCAGAAGCTGCTGGAGGCGGTCTTCGGTGACCAGGCCGTACGCCGGCTGGCGGCGCGGGCGCGGGCGGAGTTGCATCGCCGGGTGGTGGTGCTGCTCGAGGAGGAGGAGTCGCGTTTCGCCGCGGCGCTGGAAGCAGCCGGTGTGCAGCCGGAGGCGGGCGCGCAGTTGCGCGCGGCCGTGGCGGCGGTGGAGCGGGAGCGGTGAGGCGTCGCCGGCAGACCGACGGGGTTGCTCTCTCCGAGCGGCTGGAGGCGCTGACCCGCGCTGTCGAGTTGGGACGCGGTCGGCTCGACCCGGGTGACCTCGACGCGGCGGCGGCGGTGATCCGCCGCGCGGGGGAGCGGGTGCGGCTGTCGGGGGAGCACACCGTGGTCGCGCTGGCCGGCGCCACCGGATCCGGCAAATCGACGCTGTTCAACGCCATCGCCGGGCTCGACCTCTCCGCGGTCGGCGTACGCCGGCCCACCACCTCTCACGCCGTCGCCTGCGCGTGGGGGCAGGATGGCGCGGGGCCGCTGTTGGACTGGTTGGGCGTGCCACGGCGGCACCAGCTCGCCCGAGACAGCGTGCTCGACGTACGCCCGCACGACGACCTCGCCGGGCTCGTGCTGCTCGACTTGCCCGACCACGACTCGACCGAGGTCACGCACCGGCTCGAGGTGGACCGGCTGGTCCAGCTGGTCGACATGCTCGTGTGGGTGGTGGACCCGCAGAAGTACGCGGACGCCGCCATCCACGAGCGCTATCTTCGTCCGCTCGCCGGCCACGACGCGGTCACCGCTGTGGTCCTCAATCAGGTCGACACGCTGGCACCCGACCAGGCCGGCGACTGCCTCGCCGACCTGCGTCAGCTGCTCGCCGCCGACGGACTGGGTGGCGCACCGGTCCTGGCGGTCTCCGCGCGTACGGGGTCCGGGCTCGATGAGCTGCGCCACCTGTTCGGTGAGCGGGTGGCCGCTCGACGGGCGGCCACCGACCGGCTGGTCGCCGACGTCACACGGGTCGCCACCACGTTGGCGGAAGGCTGTGCCACTCCGGTGTCCCCCGAGGTCGGAGCGGGCGAGCGGCGGGTGCTCGTCGGGGCGTTGGCCGACGCTGCCGGTGTGCCCGTTGTCGGTTCGGCGGTGGAGCGGGCGCACCGCTACCGCGCCGCCCGTGCCACCGGGTGGCCGCCGACCCGCTGGCTGCGCAGGTTGCGTCCGGATCCGCTGCGGCGGCTGCATCTCGGCGACACTCCGGAGTTGTCGCGGACCTCCCTGCCCGAGCCCACTCCGGTGCAACGGTCTCGGGTGGATACCGCCCTGCGGAGGGTGGCTGACGGCGCATCGGGGGGGCTGCCACCTCCGTGGGTGTCCGCCGTACGCCGCGCCACCCGTGCCCGCTCGGACGACCTCTCCGACGCGCTGGACGCGGCCCTGGCCGGCACCGACCTGGGCGTCCGTCGTTCCCCGCGCTGGTGGAAGGTCGCCGGGGCGCTGCAGTGGTTGTTCTTCGCGGCTGCGGTCATCGGACTGGTGTGGCTGGGCGTTCTCGCCGGGATGGCCTACCTGCGGCTCCCGGAGCTGGCAACTCCCGACGTGGGCGCTCTCCCGCTGCCCACGCTGCTCGCGGTGGGCGGGATCCTCGCCGGTCTGCTGCTCGCGTTGCTCTCCCGCGCCCTCGCGCGGGCCGGGGGACGGCGGCGCCGGTCTCGGGCCGAGTCGCAGATGCGGGCGCGGGTCGAGAAGGTGGCCGACGAGCTGGTGGTGCGGCCGGTGGGGGAGGAACTCGCGGCGTACGGCGAGCTGTGTGCGGCCGCCAGCCGAGCCGCCGGCCGCTGACGCGACCCGTACGGCGGTTACCTCCGCCGCAGTGGGCGTGCGCGTTGCCGAGCCCCGGACTGTTCCCTGGCGCAGAGCGCCCGGCGCTGTCCACAGATGTCCCCGCAGGACTGCCCCAGAGTGGCGAATGTGGGCATCGTGGCGGCGTACTCGGGGCCCACGAGGCGAGCGGAGGCAGCGGTGAACGACACAGTCCTCACGGTGGTCGGCAATCTGGCGTCCGATGTGCGGTATCGGGTCGCGACGACCGGCACCCGGCTGGCGAGTTTTCGATTGGCGGCCAACTCTCGTCGTTTCGACAAGGCGGCGGGGGAGTGGGTCGACACCGGCACGAGCTTCTACACGGTGACCTGCTGGCGCCAACTCGCCGACCACGTCCGCGACTCCTGCTCCAAGGGTCAGCCGGTGATCGTCGTTGGCCGGCTGCGGGTGCGTGACTGGGAACACGAGGGTCGCTCCGGGACAGCGGTGGAGATCGACGCGTTGGCAGTGGGTCACGACCTCTCTCGCGGCACCGCGACCTTTGCCAGGTCGGCGCGGACGGGCGTGGCTGGAGCAGGGGAGGAGCCGGCCGCCGCCTGAGGACCTTAGGCTGACCGGATGGCTGAGTTCATCTACAC
>JBBSMJ010000130.1:0-4816 GCA_038233235.1 Actinomycetes bacterium
CGAGGTAGACGAGGGCACACCAGAGCGTGCCGTCGACCTGCTGCACGAAGCGCTGGCGATCGACCGTGAGCTCGGGGACGCGTGGGGGGAAAGCATCGACAACATCAACTTGGTTCGCGCCATGCTGATGGCCGATCGCCTTCATGAGGCACGCCGCCATCTGTTGGTGAACGCGGCACCTGCGATTGTCATTGGCGACATCGAGTTGTCGATCAACGTCATCGAGCTCTTCGCTATGGTCTTCGCCGAATTGGACGACGCACCTGCGGCGGCACGGATGCTCGGCGCGGCGCAGGCGATGCGGGGAAAGGCCGAGCTGCCCATTACCGCCCCGGACGCCGCCACGCTCGAACGCTGCATCGACAAGGTCCGTTCGCGGCCTGACCCGCGCACGTGGGAAGCCAACCTAGGCGTCGGGGCTAGTTACAGCGTCGAGGCCGCGCTGGCGGACGCGACGGGTGGATAGGACGGATGACGGCGGCGGAAGCGGAAGCGACGCGGCTGACCGAGTTGTTAGAGCAGCCGACCCCAATTGGGGCCAAATGGGCGAGAGGGACTCACGGTGGCGGACAGCTTCGATGTCGTCGTACTCGGTATGGGGCCGGGAGGGGAGGTTGCCGCCTCCCGGCTGGTCGCCGCGGGCAGTCAAGTGGCCGTCGTCGAGCGCGAACTCATCGGCGGTGAGTGCGCCTACTGGGGGTGCATCCCGTCCAAGACGTTGCTGCGTCCCCCGGACGCGCGCAGCGATGCCGGTCGGGCCGCTGGCCTTGCCGAGCCCGACCTGGACTGGCCGGCGTTGCGGGACTACCGCGACGAGATGATCCGCCACCTCGACGACACCAAACAGATTCACGGCTACGAGCAGCAGGGCGTCGCCGTCATAAAGGCCGCCGGGAGGCTCGCCGGCCGAGGAGCCGACGGGCGACTAAGGGTCGAGGCCGGCGAGCGGACGCTGGACACCGCGCACGTCATCGTGGCGACCGGTTCGGCCGCGGTGCGCCCGCCAATCGACGGGCTGGACGACGTGGCGGTGTGGACCAATCGGGAGGCGACCACCCTCACCGAGATCCCGGACCGGGCGCTGGTGATCGGTGGCAGCGCCGTCGCCGTCGAGCTCGGCCAGTTCCTCGCCAGGATGGGAAGCCGGGTCACCATTGCAGAGCGCGGCGAGCGGCTGGTCAACCGGGAGGAGCCGCGGGTCGGCGAGCTCGCCCGGGAGGCCCTGGAAGCGGACGGGATCGACGTCCGGGTGGGCCGTTCGGCGCGCCGCGTGACCCGAGAGGCCAACGGAGCACACGTCGAGATGGACGACGGAAGCACCATCGACGTCGACGTCATCGTGCTCGGCACCGGCCGCCGGCCACGCACCGACGACATCGGCCTGGACACCGTCGGTATCGACGTGGCCGCCTCCGACCGGCCGGGCCTGCCGGTCGACGAGCAGTGCCGGGCCGGCGAGGGGTTGTGGGGTGTGGGCGACGTGACCGGGACGGCGATGTTCACCCACGTCGCGAAGTACCAGGGCCGGATTGCCGCCGACGCGATTCTCGGCAAGCCCCGGAGGGCGTCGTACGACGGAATCCCGCGAGTCATCTTCGCCGACCCGGAGCTCGCCGCCGTCGGACTCACCTCCGCGCAGGCCGCCGACGCGGGGATCGACGTGGCGGCCACCGAGCTGGACCTGCCGGAATCCATCGCCCGGCCGTGGACCTACGAGCAGCAGCCGCGCGGGACCCTCGGACTGCTCGCGGATCGGGACCGTGGCGTGCTCGTCGGGGCGTGGGCGGTCGCTCCGTTGGCAGGTGAGTGGATCCACACCGCCGCCATGGCCATCCGCGCCAAGGTGCCACTGGACACTCTGCGGGATCAGGTGGCCCAGTTCCCCACCTATACCGAGGCCTACCTGAGCGCGCTCGACCAGCTGGACGCGTAGGCGCTCGCGCGCCCGAGATCGGGTCGGGCGGGTCCTGAGCCAGTCCGGGCTAGGAGGCGCTAGGAGCGCTAGGGGCTTGCTAGGCAAATGTCGTCACCGGTGACGAGATCTGCCTAGCAACTCAGCTGCCGCCGCGAGCGAACTTGTCGGACGCGCGCTAGTCCCGCCAGACGAGCACGATCGCGCGGTCGTCGTTCTGGCCGGCACCGACGACGTCGACGAGGCGGCGCGCGCCGTGCCGAAAGCCGCGGGTGACTAGCCGCTCGGCTTCCCCGACCAGCCGGTCGATGCCCTCGCCGAGATCACGCCCGGGGGCTTCGATGAGCCCGTCGGTGTAGAGCAGCAGCGCGTCCCCCCGATCGAGACGCCCGCGCTCGGCGACGTAGCGAGCCCCAGGCAGCACTCCGAGCAGTACGCCTTGCGCGCCGGTGATGTGCCACGCCCCGCGACTGGCTACGAAGTGGGCCACCGGAGGGTGCCCGGCCGAGGCGACGGCGTACTCACCGGTCTCCAGGTCGAGCGCCACATGGGTGGCGGTGGCAAAACCTTCCTCCCACTCCTGGCGTAGCAAGTACTCGTTCGCGGCCGGCAGGAACTGTTCTGTCGGCATGGCGCCGAGGAGGCCCCCGAACGCGCCGGACAGCAGCAGAGAGCGGGTACCGGCTTCGAAGCCCTTGCCGGACACGTCGACGAGAACGACCTCGAGGCTCTTCCCGTCGGCCGCGCGGGCGGCGACGAGGAAGTCCCCGCCGAAGGAGGACCCCCCAGCAGATCGGAGCGCGACCTCCGCCTGCCAGCCGCCGGGCAGGGCGGGAAACTCCCCCTGCGCGCGCAGTCTGTCCCGGAGGTCGACGAGCGTGGACTCCCCGCGCAGTCCCTGGACGCCGAGGCGAGCGCGGGCGCGCGCAGTGCCGAGGGCGATGGCGGCGGTGACGCCCACCACCACGTACGTGCCGGGCGTGATCGCCATCAACCCCAGGCGCAGTGTGAGGACCACGAGGACTGCGGCGACCACGGCGACGAGCAGCCACATGCTGCGCAGCCGCAACAGCAACGCGCCGACCAACAGCGGTACGACAACGACACTGGCCGGCAGCACCTCGACGTCCGTGTGCACGGCCCAGCCCAGCAGCACGGTGAGCGCTAGGAGCCCGCCGAGCACGACACCATCCGACGCGAAAGCGTCCGGGGGCAGCTTGGACAGCGGCCGCCACGGCGCGGCGAGTGGGCGGGAGACCCGGCGAGTGGACGGCATCGATCGAGCAGCCTAGGACAGCGATCACGTCCCGGGAGGCGGCTGGGAGGGTTCGTCCCCTTCGTCGCTTAAGTCTCCCGGTGGCGCCCCGCGACGCGCTCCCGGTGGCGCCCGCCGACGCGCTCCCCCGCTCTCCTTCGAGTGAAGGGACCCTTCACTCGAACCTATTGGATGAAGGGACCCTTCACTCGAATGGGGGTGCGGGTGGGGCACTCGTGGGGGCGCGCGCCGGGGGCGTGGAGGCTCGAGTGGGGGCGCGTGGAGGGGCGGGGGGTTGGCAGGTAGGGCACCAGGACACCGTGCGCGCCGCCATCAGCTCGGCGCGTACCGGCGTCCCGCAGCGTCGGCAGGGCTCCCCCACCCGCCGGTAGACGTAGAAGCGGTCGCCCGCAGCAGCTCTTCCAGGTCGCTGCCGGTCCTCCGGGCGGGTGGTGACGATCCGACCCGACCGCACCCCTGCCCGCATCAACCGGCAAAGGTCCGCCCACATGGCGTCCCACTCCCCTGCAGTGAGCTCCTGCCCGAGCCGGTGCGGAGGGATGCCGGCCCGGAACAGCAACTCGCTTCGGTAGACGTTGCCAACTCCGGATAGCACCGCCTGGTTGAGCAGCAGGGCGCCCATGGGGGCTCGGCTGGTGGAAATGCGCCGCCAGGCGACGGCGGGATCGGCATCGGCGCGCAGCGGGTCTGGACCGAGGCGAGCGAGCAACTCCGTACGCCGCGGGGTTTCGATCACCTCGCACGCCGTGGGACCGCGCAGGTCGGCGTACGCCGTCTCGCCGACGAGCCGAAGCCGGAGCGCGCCGCGCGGCTCCGGCGGCGGAACACTGCCATGGGAGAAGGCGCCGTAGAGACCGAGGTGCACGTGCAGCCACACGTCGTCGGCGTAGCGGTGGAACAAGTGCTTGCCATGTGCGTCCGTGCCCTCGAGCACCCGGCCGTCGATCAGCGCAGCGCCGGCGGCGAACCTGCCCTGCGGGCTGGTGGCGCGAACCGGAGCGCCGACGAACATGTCCTTGTGCTGCGCGGCGAGCCGGTGAATCGTATGGCCCTCGGGCACTAGAACCTCCTGGAGGTCGGATGGACGAGGGTGCCAGGACCTCTCGACGCCAGCAGGACGACGAGGGCGCGCCTACCCGGCGGTCAGCGAAGAACGCCCCCGCCGGCTCCCGTACGACGATCAGCCCAGACACCGCCATGCGGGCACGCGACGTGTCCCGGCCCGACCCACCGCGGCCCGACCCACCGCGGCCCGACCTACCGCGGCCCGCCCCACCGCGGCCTGACCCACCGCGGCCCGGCCCACCGGCGGACCGCCCCTAAATGGGCCCGTCAGCGGCGGCGGGCGGCGGCACCGGGGGCGGTTCGCCCGTCTCTTCGTACCGGCGCAGCATGTCCAGCCGGCGGGCGTGCCGCTCCTCGCCGGAGAACGGGGTGGACACGAACGCCTCGACGAAGCGGGTCGCCGCGGCAGCGTCGTACATCCTGGCTCCGAGACTCAGCACGTTGGCGTCGTTGTGCTGGCGGCCCAATGTCGCGGTCTCCTCGGTCCAGGCCAGTGCCGCGCGGATGCCGGGCACCTTGTTCGCGGCGATCGCCTCCCCGTTGCCGGAGCCGCCGAGCACCAC
>JBBSMJ010000131.1:0-4749 GCA_038233235.1 Actinomycetes bacterium
CCGCCCGCGCGTCATGGGCAGCGGTGGCGAGCAACAGGCTCGTCGCCGGATCGAGTAGCGCCGAGGTGGCCAGCTCCAGGGCTACGGACGAGCGGCGCAGCAGCTGCACCTCCAGCGCCGCGCGCGCACCCTCGACCCGGGCGTGCAGCCGATCCAGCCGGGCGGCGGTGTAGCTGAGGTACCACGCGATGACGGCGACGGCGACGAGGACGAGCAGCAGCCGCACGGGTCGTCCTACCGGACCAACCGGCGACGGTTGTCGCGCACGTCCTCGACCACCTTGGGGGCGCCCAGGGCGACGGTCTCGTACACCGCCAGGACGTCGTGGACCACGCTGTCCCAGTCGTAGCGGCTGACTAAGTCCCGGGCGGTGGTGGCGTACGCCGCCCGCAGCGCCGGGGCGTCGAGCAGGTCCCTGGCGCCGGCCGCCAGGGCCGCGGCGTCCCCCGCGGTGAACAGCGCCCCCGCCCGGCCGCCGTCGAGGACCTGCACGAACGCGTCGAGGTCGCTGGCCAGCAGCGGGGTACCCGCTGCCATGGCCTCGAGCAGCACGATGCCGAAACTTTCCCCCCCGAGATTGGGGGCGACGAAGATGTCGACGGAGCGGTACATCCGCGCCTTGTCGGCCTCGCTGACCTGGCCGAGGAAGACCACCCGCTCGCGCAGATTCCGCGGCACACCGCGTTGTGCCTCCGCCACGTCTCCCGGCCCGACGACGAGCAGCCGCAGCGCCGGCCGTTCGGCCGCCAGCAGCTCGAACGCCTCCAAGAGCACCGGCAGGCCCTTGCGGGGCTCGTCGATGCGGCCGAGAAAGCCCAGCGATCCCCCTTCACCAGGCCAGCCGGTCAGCGGCCGCGCGCCGGCGAAACGGCGTACGGACACGCCGTTGGGGATGAGCACCGCATCGCCACCCAGGTGCCCGACCAGTGTGCGGCGGGCGTCCTCGGAGACGGCGATACGCCCGCCGACTTTCTCCAGCGCGGACTGCAGGATCGGGAAGGCCACGCTCATCATCCGCGACCGCTCGTTCGCGGTGTGGAAGGTGGCGACTATCGGCCCGCTGGCCGCCCAGCAGGCCAGCACCGACAGGCTCGGCGCCACCGGCTCGTGCGCGTGCAGCACGTCGAAGTCGCCCTCGCGGATCCACCGCCGCACCCGGGCGGCGGACAGGAAGCCGAAGTTCACCCGCGCCACCGACCCGTTGTAGCGCACCGGAATGGCCCGACCGGCCGGCACGACGTACGCCGGCAGTGGCGTCTCGTCGTCAGCCGAGGCCAGCACCGACACGTCGTGGCCGATCCGCAGCAGCGCCTCGGTCAGGTCGCGCACGTGGGCCTGCACGCCACCCGGAACATCCCAGGAGTAGGGACAGACGATGCCGATCCGCATGCCGCGCGTCTACCCGCCGCCGGCCGCTCCGGCCAGCGCCGCCGCGTCCGCGGCCGATGCTGCTGGTGCCGGCCGCGACTGGATGTCGGCCGTCCAGACGCGCTGCAGCATGTGCCAGTCCTGCGGATGGGCGGCGATCGCGGCCTCGAAGCAGCGGGCAACCGCCTGGGTCATGACCGCGACCTGCTCTCGGTGGTCGACGCCGGGGGGTGGCTCGACGGGCGGGTGCACCTGTCCGACCGTCATCCGGCCCGCATAGTGCACGGTGACCGGCAGCAGCATGGCGCCGGTGCGCGCGGCGAGCACCGCGGGCCCTCCGGGCATCCGCGCGGGCTCTCCGAAGAACTCGACCTGCACCCCGCTGGCGGTGACGTCGCGGTCGCCGACGAGGCAGACGAGACCACCCTCGAGGAGCCGCCGGGCGAGCACGCCGGTCGGTGGCACCGCGCCACCGGTCAGCGGGAGCACTTCCATTCCGAGTGCCTCCCGGTAGGCGACGAAGCGGTCGAAGAGCGCCTGCGGGCGCAGCCGCTCGGCAACGGTGGTGAACGGTACGCCGCGGTGCACGATCCAGGCGCCGGCGAGATCCCAGTTGCCGGTGTGCGGCAGCACGGCGACGACGCCGCGGCCGCGAGCCAACTCCCCGAGCAGCACCTCCTCGCCGTCCAGCCGGAAGTGGGTCAGTACCCGCTCGGCCGACCAGACCGGCAAGCGGAACACCTCGACCCAGTAGCGCAGGTAGGAGCGCATGGCGGCACGGCTCACCGCACGCAGTCGGCGCGGCTGTACGTCGGATCCGAGCACCCGGCGCAAGTTGGCTTCCAGCTGGCGCACCCCCCGTCCGCGGCGGAGCCAGGCGAGGTCGGCGAGGGCGGCGAAGGCTGCCCGGGCGATCGGCTCGGGCACTCGACGTACGACGTTCCAGGCCAGCGCGTATCCCGCGTCGGCTGCCCGCTCGGCCCGGCCGTCGGCCTTGTTCACGCCCGACCCGCGGACAACTGCCGATGCACCTCGGCCATGCGCTGCCACACGGTGAAGGCGCTGGCCGCTGCGAGCAGCCACAGGCCGACCGCCATGACGTAGGGGACTCCCAGTCCGGACAGCCCCGTCACCACCAGGATGGCGAGCAACCGGTCACTGCGCTCGGCGATGCCCACGTCGCAGGTGAGCCCGAGGCCTTCGGCGCGGGCCTTCACGTACGAAATGACCATCGCCGCCACCAGACAGAACAGCGCGACCGCGGCGAGCAGCGGGTCGTCACCGCCCCGGGTGAACCACCAGATCAGCCCACCGAAGATGGCGGCGTCGCCCACCCGGTCGAGCGTGGAGTCCAGGAAAGCACCCCAGGTGGTGGTCCGCCCGGACATCCGCGCCATGGTGCCGTCGACCATGTCGGAGAGCACGAAGACGGTGATGACGACCGAGCCGGGGAAGAGCAGCCCGAAGGGGTAGCACGCCAACGCGGCGACCACGGTGCCCACGGTGCCGAACACGGTCACCGCGTTGGGGGTGACGCCTAGGCGCAGCAGCGTTCGCGCCAGCGGCGCGAACACTTGCGCGGAGGCGCGCCGGGCGTGGGCGTTCAGCACAACGGGACCCGCATCGTCGAGGACATCACCGAAGACATCCTGGCTGGCATCTTGTGGGAATCGTGGGGGGCCCATCACGGGCACCCCGCCGGCCACTGCGACCGGGCGCCTCATGGTAGTCATCAGCGCGCACCCGGTCGGCCCTTGTCCGCGTGCGCAGAAAGGTAGAGGCTCGGGGCTCGACGCTCCGCCCGGCGCGGCGGACACCACAGCGGGAGGCGACGTCCGTGGCAGACAAGTCCAGTCCTAGTGCAGGAGCCGCCGGCAGGGCACCGGCGGCCGCCCAGCCCGGCGACGTACGCAACGTCGTGCTGGTCGGCCACTCCGGTGCCGGCAAGACGACCCTCGTCGAGGGCCTCCTCGTGGCGGCCGGGGTGATCAACCGGGCCGGCCGGGTCGAGGAAGGGACGACTGTCAGCGACTTCGACGAGGCCGAGCTGCGTCAGCAACGGTCGGTTTCCCTCACAGTGGCCCCCTTCGCGCACGACGGGGTGAAGGTCAACCTGCTCGACACACCGGGGTACGCCGACTTCGTCGGCGACCTGCGCGCCGGGCTCCGCGCGGCGGACGCGGCACTGTTCGTCGTATCCGCGATCGACGGCATCGACGGCACCACCCGGATGCTGTGGGAGGAATGCGCCGCGGTCGGCATGCCGCGGGCGGTGGTGGTGACCAAGCTCGACTCGCCGCGGGCGGAGTTCGACCAGACACTGCAGACCTGCCGCGACGCCTTCGGCGAGGGAGTGCAACCGCTCTACTTGCCCATGCACGGCGACGACGGTTCCGTCGCCGGGCTCATCGGGCTGCTCAGCCAGCAGATCTACGACTACTCCTCCGGTCAGCGCGTCCAGCGCGACCCCGACGCCGAGCACCTGCCGCTGATCGAGCCCGCCCGCAACGCGCTCATCGAGGGCATCATCGCGGAGAGCGAAGACGAGTCCCTCATGGACCGCTACCTCGCCGGTGAGGACCTCGACGTGAAGATGCTCATCGACGACCTGGAGCAGGCCGTCGCGCGCGGCTCCTTCTTTCCCGTACTCGCCGTCGCCTCTCCGGCCGGTCTCGGCATGGCGGAGCTGCTCGAGGTGATGACGAGCGCGTTCCCCTCGCCACTGGAGCACGAGGTGCCGCCGGTGGCGACTCCCGGTGGCGATCCTCGCGAGCCACTCGGCTGTGACCCCGAGGGTCCGCTCGTCGCCGAGGTCGTGAAGACCACGAGCGACCCGTACGTCGGACGCATCAGCCTCGTCCGCGTCTTCTCCGGGACGTTGCGGCCGGACACCGTCGTCCACGTCTCCGGCCACGGCCTCGCGGAGCTCGGCCACGCGGACCACGATGTCGACGAGAAGGTCGGTGCGCTCTCCTCGCCGCTGGGCAAGACCCAGCGCCCCATGGCTGCCTGCGTCGCCGGCGACATCTGCGCCGTTGCGAAGCTCGCCCGCGCGGAGACCGGCGACACGCTGTCGGACAAGGACCACCCGCTGCTGGTGGCGCCGTGGTCGATGCCCGAGCCGCTGCTCCCGGTGGCGGTCCGCGCGAAGAGCAAGGCCGACGAGGACAAACTCTCCCAAGGGCTCGGCCGGCTCGTCGCCGAGGACCCGACGCTGCGACTGGACAACAACGCGGAGACCCACCAGCTCGTGCTGTGGTGCATGGGCGAGGCGCACGCCGACGTACTGCTCGACCGGCTGAAGACCCGATACGGAGTCGAGGTGGAGACCGTCCCGGTGCGCGTCCCGCTGCGGGAGACCTTCTCCGGCAAGGCAACCGC
>JBBSMJ010000132.1:0-4744 GCA_038233235.1 Actinomycetes bacterium
CCGCCTGGGGTGCCCCGGCTAGAGCTGTCCACCGGCTGAGCGCGGCTCCCGACCGCAGCGACGCACGCCGAGATCAGCGAGCGATCTCGATGGCCCGTGACTCCCGCACCACGGTGACGCGGATCTGCCCGGGGTAGGTCAACTCCTCTTCCACCTGCTTGACGATGTCGCGGGCGATGACCTGCGCCTGGATGTCGTCGACGGCGTCGGGCAACACCATGACCCGCACCTCCCGTCCTGCCTGCATGGCGAAGACCTTCTCCACACCCTGCCTGTCCGAGGCAATCTGCTCGAGCCGTTCCAGCCGCTTGACGTAGGCCTCGAGGGACTCTCGGCGCGCCCCCGGGCGCCCGCCGCTGATCGCGTCCGCGGCCTGAGTGAGGACGGCCTCGACGGTGCGGGCCTCCACCTCGTTGTGGTGCGCCTCGACAGCGTGGACCACGTCGTCGCTCTCGCCGTAACGCCTGGCCAGCTCGGCACCGATGATCGCGTGGCTGCCCTCGACCTCGTGGGTGAGTGCCTTCCCGATGTCGTGCAACAGGGCGCAGCGCTTCATGACCTCCCGGTCGAGGTGGAGCTCGCTGGCCATGACGCCGGCCAGGTGCGCGCACTCGACGAGGTGCTTGAGCACGTTCTGTCCGTACGACGTCCGGTAGCGCAGCTGGCCCAGCAGCGTGGTCAGCTCGGGATGCATATCGGTGATCCCCAGCTCGACGAGGGCGTCCTCGCCGGCGCGTACGCACAACTGCTCAACCTGGGCCTTGCTGCGCTCGTGCACCTCCTCGATGCGGTGGGGGTGGATGCGGCCGTCGAGCACGAGGGTTTCCAGGGCCACTCGCGCCACCTCGCGCCGGACCGGGTCGAAGCAGGACAGCAGCACCGCCTCGGGCGTGTCGTCGATGATGACGTTGACGCCGGTCACCGATTCGAACGCACGGATGTTGCGCCCCTCGCGACCGATGATGCGACCCTTCATCTCGTCGCTCGGCAGGTGCAGCACGGAGACGACCGACTCGGCCGTCTGCTCGCTGGCCACCCGCTGGATCGCCAAGGTGACGATGCGCCGTGCCCGCTCCTCACCTTGGGTGCGGGCCTCGCTCTCGATGTCGCGGAGGAGGATCGCCGCCTCGCGCTTGCCCTGGTTCTCGATGGTGGCGACCACCTCCGCCTTGGCCTGCTCTGCGGTCAGACCAGCGGTGCGTTCCAAGATGAGGCGCCGCTCCTCCTCCACGTCCTCCAACTCCGCGCGCTTACTCGCGATCGCGACCTCCGCCTCGGCGAGCTCGCGGGACCGGTCGGCCAGCCGGCGATCCTTGACGTCGAGCCGCTCCTCCCGCTCGCCAAGCCGGTGCTCGCGGCGCTCGACCTCCACCCGGTGCTCGCGAAGCTCCTCCTTGAGCCCCCTGGTTTCCGCCTCCGCCTCGTCCCGAGCACGCGTCGCGTGCTCGGCGGCTGTGTTGGCCTGCTGGCGGATGTCCTGCGCTTCACCCTCGGCTCGGGAGCGGATCTCCGCCGCCTCTCGGCGCGCCTCGTCGATCTCCAGCTGAGACGGCGGCGGCGGCTGAGGAGTGCGCAGCGACTGCTCGGGCTCCGATCGCTCCGGTGGCTCCGGCGGTCTCGTGCTGGTGTCGTGAGGGGGCGCTGAAGCCCGGCGCAGCAATACGACGAGCGCCACCGCGAGCACCGCGGCGATTGCCAATACGCCGACGAAGAGCATCAGCTCGATCATGGACACCTCTCCCTCGCTCGCGGCTCCGGCGCGGCCGCCGAGGCGCTGACGTAAGGGATCGGTGTAAACAGACTCGGCCGGAGTGCGGCCTGATGGTGCCCTTTCCGTGGTGTCGTCCGGCTACCACCGGGTGTCGACGGTGCCCTGGTGCGTTTGGGTGTCATAACCGGCCGGGAGGCCGGGTCGGTCGATTCAGGCAAGACGCTAGCTATATCGAACCCGCAAGGCGGAGTGATCCCTCACTGCCGGTGAGGCTAGGCGGCGAAACTCACCACGGCAAGCAGCCGTCCGGGCACGTTGAGGTCAATCCATATTCAGATGAGGGTCCGGCTCCTCGTCGAGCGCCTCGCGAACCACCTGGAGAGCGACCCCTGACGGGTAACCCGTGCGCGCCAGCATCCCGGCCAGCCGCCGCATCCGAGTGGCGCGATCGAGGCGCCGCGTGCTGGGGAGTCTGCGGTCGACGAGGGCTCGTGCGGTAGTCCGCTCCTCGTCCGGGTTCAATTCGGCAAGAGCATCGTCGACGATGTGATTGTCGACTCCCCGCTGACTCAACTCGCGGGCGAGGGCGCGGCTGGCCAAGCCGCGCCCGGCGTGACGGGATCGCACCCACGCGGAGGCAAAGGCCTCGTCGTCGACCAACCCGACCTCCGCGAAACGGGTGAGCACGCGGTCGGCCGCCTCCCGGGGGACTTCACGCCGCTCCAGCGCCGCGGCAAGCTGCGCCCGCGTGCGGGGTGCCCCCGTCAGCAGCCGGAGACAGATGGCGCGGGCGACGCTGTCGGGGTCCGCGGGCGGCGTCCCGGCCGCGGCCGTGCCTGGCGTGGGACCGCTGGCGGCACGGACCATCGGACTAGAAGTCGACCGGGGCCGGCCCCACCGGTGCCGGTCCCACCGGTGCCGGCACCACTGGCGCGTCGGGTCCGACGTCGACCCGTGGACCGATGCCAAGCTTCTCCTTGATCTTCTTCTCGATTTCGTCCGCCAAGTCGGGGTTGTCGCGCAGGAACGCCCGCGCGTTCTCCTTGCCCTGACCCAGCTGGTCGCCCTCGTAGGTGTACCAGGCGCCGGCCTTGCGCACGAACCCCTGCTCGACGCCCATGTCGATGAGGCCGCCCTCCCGGCTGATGCCCAGGCCGTAGAGGATGTCGAACTCCGCCACCTTGAACGGTGGGCTCACCTTGTTCTTCACCACCTTGACGCGCGTGCGGTTGCCCACCGCCTCGGTGCCGTCCTTGAGAGTTTCGATACGTCGAACGTCGAGCCGCACGGAGGAGTAAAACTTCAGCGCCCGACCACCCGTCGTCGTTTCGGGGCTGCCGAACATCACGCCGATCTTCTCGCGCAGCTGGTTGATGAAGATCGCGGTGGTCTTGGACTGACTGAGCGCTCCGGTGAGCTTGCGGAGGGCCTGACTCATCAACCGGGCCTGCAGGCCGACGTGGCTGTCTCCCATCTCCCCCTCGATCTCCGCGCGGGGAACCAGGGCGGCGACGGAGTCTATGACGATGATGTCGAGGGCGCCGGAGCGGATGAGCATGTCGGCGATCTCCAGCGCCTGCTCGCCGGTGTCGGGCTGGGACACCAGCAACGCATCGGTGTCGACTCCCAGCTTCTGCGCGTACTCCGGGTCGAGGGCGTGCTCGGCGTCGATGAACGCAGCGATGCCGCCGGCCTTTTGTGCACTGGCCACGGCATGGAGGGCGACCGTCGTCTTCCCGCTCGACTCCGGACCGTAGATCTCCACGACCCGACCGCGTGGCAACCCACCGATGCCGAGCGCCACGTCGAGCGCGATCGACCCGGTGGGGATCACCTCGACCGGAGCGCGCCCCTCCTCGCCGAGACGCATCACGGAACCCTTGCCGAACTGGCGCTCGATCTGGGCCAGTGCGGTGTCGAGGGCCTTGTCGCGGTCCATCGCTGCCATGAGATGCCCCTGTGAACTCGGTTGCTGCCGGTCAGTTCGTGCGGTCGTGAATGACGCTAGAGGCAGCCGCCGACAAAAACTCGGCTGCTGGACCCGGCTGGGGACGCCCGCACCCTGTGGAAGCTACCTCGAACACCCGTTCGACGCTGGGTGACACGCCGAACGAGGCATCTAGGTCAGCCGCTCTTGCGACGGAACGTCCGCTTGCTCTTCGCCGGACCGGAGGCTCCGTGGGCCTTCTCCGGCGGTTCGCCGGCGCCTGGGCTCTCGGCCTTATCACCGCCCGCGCTCTTGCGCTCGAGTGCCTCCCTGAACCGACGGCGCAGCTCGTCACTACCGGTGGCGTCCTTGGAGACCATTGGCGTGCGCCCTTCTCTCGTCCGAATACCGAAGCACGTCCACGGTGCCACTCGGCGCGCTACCGCACCAGCGGCTTTCGGCGGTCGGGCCGGACCACGAGGAGCGTGACCGGCACCAGCAACGTGGCCGCCGCGACCGCCAGGGCGGCGTACCCGAGCAGAGCGACGACCACGCCGGCGAGCGCACCGCCGGTCGCCGCGCACAACCCCATGACGAGGTCGGCCGTCCCCTGTACGGCGGGACGCACCTCGTCCGGCACCGATTCGGCGAGCAGGGTGGACCCGGCGACGAGACCGCAGGACCAGCCGAGGCCTAGGAGGAAGAGCCCGACGCCAAGTTGCAGCGACCCGCGGGAGGGGGCGGTGCCGGCGACCAGCAGCGCCGCCAGCAGCACCACCTGCCCGCCGAGGACGACCGGAACCCGACCGACGCGGTCGGCCAACCAGCCGACAACCGGGGACAACGCGTACATGCCGGCGACGTGCCCGCTGATTACGAAGCCGACCACCCGCAGTTCCGCCCCACCGGCGTGCATGTGCACCGGGGTCATGACCATCACCGAAACCATGACCGTGTGCGAGAGGGCGACGGCGGCGAGTCCGAGGGTTGCCGCCGGCGAGTCTGCGATCGCCCGCAGCGCGGTGCGGGCGCCCCGGCGCGGAGGGGCGGTTTTTGCCGTGCCGCCGGCCCGGGTGCGGGCCAGGACGAGCGGGTCCGGCCGCAGC
>JBBSMJ010000133.1:0-4740 GCA_038233235.1 Actinomycetes bacterium
GACAGCACTCGACCACCGTCGCTGGCTCCCCCGGGTCGAGGTCGAACACCAGCAGGTCCGCTCCGCGGGCGTCACCGTCGGGCCCCACCGTCCACTGCGGAACGTGCAGCTCGAGCGCGGCCAGGTTGGCCAGCCAGACCAGCGTGGGCAGGTCGTCCACGACGACGTAGTCGATCGTCTCGCGGTTCTTGGTGCTGCCGGGCGCGGGCAGCCGTTCGGTGCGCACCCACGGCGGCGTGTGCGACGGCCGGTTCTTCTCGAAGAAGAAGTGGCGATTGACCCCGTCGGGATAGCGCTTCACAGTCAACGCGCGATCCGCCAGGTGCGGCAGCAGTACCGGCGCCACCTGCGTGTAGTAGTCGATGACCTGGGCCTTGGTGAAGCCGGCTTCCGGATAGAGCACCTTGCCGAGGTTGGAGAGAGTCAGTTCATGGTCGCCCACCGCGACGCGCACTTTCGCTGACTCGCCTGGCATGAACGGACTCCTCTCGGCGCCGGGTGTTGACTGGGCGCTATGCCTCTCGATGGTGAGTATGAGCCCAGCCCGGAGCGGTGGGTCCGCGACCAGGTCGAGCAGTACGAGACGTCCGGGGGGAGGGAGGGGACCACGATGCGGGGCATGCCGGTCGTGATCCTGACGTCACGAGGAAAACGGTCGGGCAAGCTGCGCAAGACCCCGCTGATGCGCGTCGAATCCGAGGGCACGTATGCGGTCGTGGCGTCCCTCGGCGGCGCCGAGCATCATCCGGTCTGGTACCACAACGTGGTCGCCGATCCCCAGGTGGAACTGCAAGACGGACCCGCCCGACACGACATGACTGCTCGTGAGGTCCACGGCGAGGAGAAGGCGGTGTGGTGGCAGCGCGCGGTCGCCGCGTTCCCCGACTATGCCGGCTACCAGGAGAAGACCAGCCGCGAGATCCCGGTGTTCGTGCTGGAGCCGGCTTGACGGGGACGCCCGCCGTTACGCTGGAGCGCCCGGCGCTCTGATGGCGCCACGTGGTCGGGAAGGTGGCGGTGGTGCGCAGCATCTGGAAAGGCGCAATCTCCTTTGGCTTGGTCACCATCCCGGTCCGCCTGTACTCCGCGACCGAGGAGCGCGACGTCACCTTCCACCAGGTGCACCGTTCCGACGGCGGGCGCATCCGTTACCGCAGGGTGTGCCAACTCGACGGTGAGGAAGTGTCGTACGGCGACATCGCCAAGGGCTACGAGTTGGACAGTGGCGAAGTCGTGGTGCTCACCGACGAGGACTTCGCCGACCTGCCGTTGTCGAGCAACCGCAGCGTGGAGGTCCTGCAGTTCGTACCGCTGGAGCAGGTAGACCCGATGTACTTCTCCCGTTCCTACTTCCTCGAGCCGGACGCGGCCGGCACCAAGCCGTACGTCCTGCTGCGCGAAGCACTCGAGCAGTCCGGGCGGGTTGCGGTGGTCAAGGTGGCGTTGCGCCAACGCGAATCGCTGGCCTGTCTGCGGGTGCGCGACGGGGTGCTCGTCATGGAGACGATGCTGTGGCCGGACGAGCTGCGTACGCCGGACTTCGGCTTCCTCGACGAGGACATCTCCGTACGCCCGCAAGAAGTAACGATGGCCAGTTCGCTGATCGAGGCGCTGGCCGGTGACTTCGCGCCCGAGCAGTACACCGACTCCTATCGGGAAGCGCTGCAGCAGCTGATCGACGCGAAGGTCGAGGGGCGCGAGGTCGTCGAGCCCGAGCAGCCGACCGAGCAGCCGGGCACGGTCGTCGACCTGATGGCGGCGCTGCGTGCCAGCGTCGACGCGGCCAAACGCAAGCGGGGCGAGAACGGCGCGGTGGCGGGCGAGCAGCTATCCGCAGCAAGCAAGCCGCCGGCGCGCAAGCCGTCGACGAAGAGCGCGCCAAAGCCGGCGAAGAACCTCGCGAAGGACCCCGTGAAGGACACGGCGAAGAAGGCGGGGAAGAAGCAGCCAGCCAAGCCAGCCACCAAGTCGGCGGCCAAGCCAGCTACCAAGTCGGCGGCGCCGAAGACTGTCAAGAAGACGGCGAAGAAGGCGGCGGCCGCAGCGGCGCGGCGTCCCGCGAGTCGTCGCTCCGCCTGAGTGGCGGCCGGCGCCAGCGCTAGCGGCGAGTGGCCTTCGCGACGAGTGCGTCGAACAGCCGTGGGTCGTTGCCCGCCTCCGGGTGCCACAGCACCCCGACGCAGAACTCGCGGGCTGGGTCCTCGACTACTTCGATGGAGTCGTCGCTCGCCCAGCCGGTAGCACGCAGCGATCCCGGATCGGCGACCCCTTGGTGGTGGTAGGACGGGGCGCTGGCCTGCCCGCCGAGTACCTGGTGGGCGAGGCTGCCGGGCTGCAACCGCACGTCGTGGCCGGCGTACACGCCGGGGGCGACGCGGTGTCCGTCGTGCCCAACGACCTCCGGAAGGTGCTGATGAAGGGTGCCGCCGTGCGCAACGGTCAGCAGCTGCATGCCGCGGCAGATGCCGAGCACCGGTAGATCATGGTGCAGCGCGGCGTCGAGGACGGCGAACTCTCCAGCGTCGCGGTCCGGTCGGATCCCGGCTGTTTCGGGGTGCGCTTCCGCCCCGTAGCGCGCGGGATCGATGTCACCACCCCCGGCTATGACCAACGCGTCGAGGCGTCGTACGACCTCGGCGGCGCCGTGGGAGGCCGGCGGGAGCAGGACCGCCCGCGCGCCGGCCACCTCCAGCTTCGTGACGTAGCGGTGCGGCAGCAGCGTGACGAGGGTGTCCCACGTTCCCCACCGCGCCTGCTCGACGTACGCCGTCACCCCGATGACTGGACGCTCAGCGGTCATCGCGTCGCGCCGACCAGCCGCGCGCCGGCCGCCTCGACGAGCGCGGCGAACAGCGGAAGTTGGCCGATCATCTCCGGGTGCCACTGCACGCCGACGACCCAGGCGTCGCGACCGTCAACGGCAGGGTCCACCGCCTCCACCGCCTCGATCAGGCCGTCGGGGGAGCGGCCGGTGACGGTGAGTCGGCCGGCGTCGGCGACTCCTTGGTGGTGGCCGGAGTTGACGACGGCCGACGAGCCCAACAGCGCGGCCACCCGCGAGCCGTCGGACAGGTCGACGCGGTGCTCGCTCCACTGCGAGCCCCACGCGCCGTGCTGTTCGTGGCCGGGGGTAGTCGGCAGGTGCTGGTGCAACGTTCCCCCGTAGGCGACGGCGAGCAGTTGCATGCCGCGGCAGATGCCGAGGACCGGAGTACCGCCGGCCAGCGCGGCCGCCACGAGTGCAAGCTCGGATTCGTCCTGCTCGTCGCGTACGTCGAAGGTCGCCGGGTCCTCCGCTGCGTCGTAGCGCGCCGGCCGGATGTCCGAACCACCGGAGACGACGAGCCCGTCGAGCCGCTCGACCAGGTCGGCGGAGTCTGGGTCCGGCGGCAGCAGGACGGCGCGGCCGCCGGCGGCGCGCACGCAGTCGACGTACGCCCGCGTCTGGAGGACCACGGTGTCGGTCCAGATGTCCCATCGGGCGTCTTCCACGGACGTTGTCACGCCGATCACTGGACGCATGGGGTCACTGTGCCATCCCGGTGCACTGCGTTCGGGAATGGTCCCTCCTGCAGCCGGGTTGTCGATCGGCGTACGCCGTTGTCTATCCAGTGCCTCAGCCGTACCTATGTCGTCGGAGACGTTGTGCCACTTCCCCCGCTCGTCGAACCCGCCGCCGAGCTGACCGTCGAGGAGGTCCGCCGCTACTCGCGGCACCTGATCATCCCGGACGTGGCGATGGTCGGACAGAAGCGGCTGCGCAACGCGAAGGTGCTCGTGGTCGGCGCCGGCGGGTTGGGCTCGCCCGCGTTGATGTACCTCGCGGCCGCCGGTGTCGGCACCTTGGGGATCGTCGACTTCGACGTCGTCGACGAGTCCAACCTGCAGCGCCAGGTCATCCACGGGCAGCAGGATGTGGGTCGGCCGAAGGCGGTTTCCGCAGCGGAATCGGTGCGCGAGATCAACCCGTACGTCGACGTCGTATTGCACGAGGAACGGCTGGAGTCGTCGAACGCGATGGAGATCTTCGCGCCGTACGACCTGGTGGTCGACGGCACGGACAACTTCGCCACCCGCTACTTGGTCAACGACGCGTGCGTGCTGCTCGGCAAGCCGTACGTGTGGGGCTCGATCTACCGCTTCGACGGGCAGGCCAGCGTATTCTGGGCCGCGGCGCCCGGGGACACCGCGCCGTGCTACCGCTGCCTGTACCCGGAGCCACCGCCGCCGGGCATGGTGCCGTCGTGCGCGGAGGGCGGCGTGCTCGGTGTGCTGTGCGCGTCGATCGGCTCCGTCCAGGTCAACGAGGCGATCAAGCTCATCACCGGGATCGGCGAGCCGCTCGTCGGCCGGCTGCTGATCTACGACGCCCTGGAGTCGTCGTACCGGGAAGTCAAGGTGCGCAAGGACCCGGAGTGCCCGGTGTGCGGGAAGAACCCGACGGTCACCGAGCTCATCGACTACGAGGAGTTCTGCGGAACGGTGTCGACGGAGGCGTCCGACGCCGTACGCGACTCGACGATCTCGGCGACGCAGCTGAAGTCGATGATGGACCGTGGTGAGGACTTCTTGCTGGTGGACGTGCGTGAGCCGGCCGAGTGGGACATCGTGCGGATTCCCGGGTCGGTGCTCATCCCGAAGGGGGAGATCGTCTCCGGCGAGGCGCTCGGGCGGCTGCCGCAGGACAAGCCCGTCGTGCTGCACTGCAAGAGCGGAGGGCGCTCGGCGGAGGCGCTGGCC
>JBBSMJ010000134.1:0-4725 GCA_038233235.1 Actinomycetes bacterium
ATCGACGAGGTGGCGATCGCGGCCACCACGCAGACCGGCGACCAGGGGCTGACCATCGGCCGGACCGCCGCGCTGCTCGCCGGCCTGCCGCCCAGTGTCCCCGGGTTCGCCGTCGACCGGATGTGCGCCGGGGCGATGACCGCCGTCACCTCGGTCGCCGCAGGGATCGCCGCGGGCGCCTACGACGTGGCGATCGCCGGCGGCGTCGAGCACATGGGCCACCACCCGATGGGGCAGGGCGTCGACCCCAACCCGCGCTTTCTCGCCGAGCGGATCGTCGACTCCTCCGCGCTGGTCATGGGTACGACGGCGGAGAACCTGCACGACCGCTACCCGCACCTCACCCGCGAGCGGGCAGACGCCTACGCAGCGGCCAGCCAGCGCAAGCTCTCGGCGGCGTACGCCGCTGGCGCCGTCCAGGCCGACCTGGTGCCCATCGCCACCCGCAGCGCCCGCAACGGCTGGGGGTTGGCCACCCGCGACGAGCAGCCCCGCCCGGGCACCACGACCGAGAAGCTGGCCGGACTCGCGGCGCCGTTCCGCCCGCACGGCCGGGTCACCGCCGGCAACGCGGCCGGCCTCAACGACGGCGCCACCGGATGCTTGGTGGCCGCCGCGGAGGTGGCGGGCGAGCTGAGGCTGCCGGTGCGCATGCGCATGGTCGGCTACGCCTTTGCCGGGGTCGACCCGGAGGTGATGGGCCTCGGTCCGATTCCCTCGACCGAGCGGGCGCTGGACCGCGCCGGCCTGACCATGGCCGACATCGGCGCGATCGAGCTCAACGAGGCGTTCGCCGTCCAAGTACTCGCCTTTCTGGAGCACTTCGGCCTGGCCGACGACGACCCGCGGGTCAACCCGTACGGCGGCGCAATCGCGGTCGGCCACCCGCTCGCGTCCTCCGGCGTACGGCTGATGACCCAGCTGGCCAGGCACTTCGCCGCGCGCCCGGACGTGCGCTACGGAATCACCGCCCTGTGCGTCGGGATCGGCATGGGCGGCACGGTCATCTGGGAGAACCCGCAATACGCCGGCCAGCCATGAGCATCGTCGACATCGAGTTCCCCGGCGAGACCGCGACGCGGGCGCTGATTCGCCTCGTCGAGCTGCCGCGTAGCGCCGGCACCGCGGCCCTGATCACCCTGGACAACGGACTAGATCACACCCGGCCCAACACCTTCGGCCCTGGCGGACTGCGCTCCCTGTCCGCGGCGCTGGATGAAACGGTCGCCCACCGGGATCTGGCCGCCGTCTGCGTGACCGGCAAGCCGTACGGGTTCGCCGCCGGCGCCGACCTCACCGTCGTACCGCTGCTGCGCTCCCGCGAGCAGGCGCTGGGGGTCGCGCGGGCCGGTCACCGCGTGTTCCGGCGGCTGGGCGAGCTGGGAGTGCCGACGTTCGCGTTCGTCAACGGGATAGCGCTCGGCGGCGGCTTGGAACTAGCGCTGCACTGCAGCTACCGCACCGTCGACGCGTCCGCGCGGGCCCTCGGGCTGCCCGAGTGTTCGCTCGGGCTGGTCCCCGGCTGGGGCGGCACCCAGTTGCTTCCTCCGCTCGTGGGTGCGGATGCCGCGGTCCGCATCGTCGTCGAGGACTCCCTCGACCGGGCCCGACCGCTGACGGCCGCGCAGGCGCTGGAGCTCGGCGTGGTGGACGCGATGTTCGACTCCGCCGACTTCCTCGAGCAGTCCCTCGACTGGGCGGCGCAGGTGGTGACGGGCGATGTCGTCGTACGCCGCCGCGACCCGGACAGCGACGAAACCTGGGGGGCCGCGCTTGCCCGCGGCCGGGCGGCCGCAGACGCCAAGGTGCACGGCGCGGCGCCGGCGCCGTACCGCGCCTTGGAGGAGCTGCTGCCGCTGTCGCGCACCGCGACGCGCGACGAGGGCTTCAAGGCCGAAGACGAGGTGCTCGCCGACCTGTTGATGAGCGAGGAGCTGCGGGCCGGGCTGTACGCCTTTGATTTGGTGCAACGCCGCGCCCGCCGCCCCGTCGGTGTTCCTGACGCGGCGCTCGCCCGGCCTGTCCGCGCGGTCGGCGTCGTCGGTGCCGGGTTGATGGCGACGCAGCTGGCGCTGCTGTTCGTCCGTCGGCTGCAGGTGCCCGTTGTCCTCACCGACATCGACGAGGTGACACTGCAGCGCGGGGTGGCACGGGTGCACGCCGAGATCGACGCGCTGCAGGCAAAGGGCCGGGTCAGCCGCGATACCGCGAACCGGCTCACCGCACTGGTCACCGGATCCACGGACTATGCCGCGTTTGCAGACGCCGATCTGGTCGTCGAGGCGGTCTTCGAGGACTTGGCCGTCAAGCAGCGGGTGTTCGCGCAACTGGAAACCGTCGTACCCAGCACCTGCGTCCTCGCGACGAACACTTCGGCGCTGTCGGTGGCCGAGATGGCGGCGGGGCTCGCTCATCCGGAACGCGTCGTCGGGCTGCACTTCTTCAACCCTGTCGCGGTGTTGCCGCTGGTCGAGGTGGTCCGCACTTCACAGACCGACGACGCGACGCTGGCCACCGCGTTCGCCGTCACCGCTGCGCTGCGCAAGTCGGCGGTGCTGGTACGCGACGCGCCCGGCTTCGTGGTCAACCGGGTGCTCACCCGACTGCTCGGCGAAGTGCTGTCCGCGGTCGACGCAGGCACTCCGCTCGCCGCCGCGGAGCGCTCACTCGCGCCGCTGGGGCTGCCGATGAGCCCGCTGGCGCTGCTGCAACTCGTCGGACCGGCGGTGGCGCTGCACGTGGCCGAGACGTTGCATGCAGCGTACCCGGATCGGTTCAACGTCTCCGCCGGCTTGCGCCAGCTGGCGGAGAGCGGAGAGCTCGTACCGGGCGCGCAGCCAGCGGCGCAGGGGGGCGACCCGCCGACGGCGGCGGCCGTTCGCGACCGCGCGCTCCACGCCGTCGCCGAGGAGATTCGGCTGCTGCTCGATGACGGCGTGGTCGCAGAGCCGCAGGACGTGGACCTCTGTCTGCTGCTCGGCGCCGGGTGGCCGTTCCACCTCGGCGGCATCACGCCGTACCTCGACCGCACCGGCGTCGCAGAACTCGCCACCGGCCGCCGCTTCCTCCCACCCGGTATCGCCAGTCCGGTGGAGTAAGACGCCGCTCCGATCCGCGGCTTGATCGAGGTGGCGATACCTGGCGATCGGCCTTCTCGCCTCCCGAAACCGCACCGCTCAGTCTGCGTGGCCGGAGTTGGCTGCTTGACGCTCAGTGTCCGAGCGCGACCTTGACTGCCGCGATCCCCAAGGCGACGGCAAAGACGAGTGTGGCGGCGATCGCACCACTGATCCAGGACTGGCCGCGCATCCGTGCGATCGCGAGCCCACTCAGCGCTGGAAGCGCCACCAGCAGCACCAGGCTGACCCGGAGCGCAACGACGCCGTCGAACACCAGAAACGGCGCGGAGGCGATCACGGCGACCACGAGCCCCCCGGCGATCTGGACTCCTGCCTCGCGGGCGGCAGAGGCCGCCCAGACCCCGCTCCTCGGCGAGGTGAGCGGCGAGCCGGAACGCCAACCAGTGCGCCAAGACGAGGCCGACCGCCGTCCCGATCATGAACCAGGCCAACGCCTGGTCTCCCGGGAGGCGCTCCTGCGGGACGGCGACGAGACCAGCGAGCAGCACCATCGCCATGTACAGGGCCGCGGCGACGAACTCCCGCGCCATGAGCCGCCGATGGCGCTCGTCGACCTCGCTGTGCCCAGACATTTGGTGCCTCTTGGGTCGGTCGGCGGTTCTCTCCGGCTCCGGTGCGATCCTGCCAGCTCACACGCGAGGCGCTGACAGACCTGCAGGCTCGCATCCACGGCGGACGGCATGCCGTCCTTGCAGCGAGCGTTTGTCGCTCGGTCCTGCCGTGTCCCGCGCGTAGCCGGTACGGCAGGCTGCGGCGGTGACCGTTACCTCGAGCGCCCGGCTGGCCCGGGCGGTCGCGGTCGCCGAGGCGTCGGGCCCCGAGGCAGGGCCGGTGGCGCTCGCCGGGATCGAGATCCCCGACAGCCACCGGGTCGCCGGCGTGCCGCAACGACACCGAGCGGTCGCACCTCCTGGAGCGGCAGCAGGCCCTGCCTGGCGCTATCTCCCCGATTTCGCATCAGGAGCCGGCAGGAACCAGCAGGCAGTGGTCCGGATGACGTCGCGCTAGTGCCGTGTCCAGGGTGGCCAGCTGCGCGCCGTGCTCCTGGGCGAGGGCAGCGAGGTAGGTGTCGGTGACCTGCCGATGGCCGTGGATGGTGGTGAGGTCGACGTCCGCGTACGACAGCGAGTCGGGCCAAAACTCGCTGCCCGGGTGCGACTGAACGCCGCTCAGCACTGCCATGGCGGTGGCGGCGGACTCGCCCATGCGGAGCAGGAACCGAGTGAGGGCGCCCTCGACCACCGGACACGTGGCAAACGCACCGATCCCGGCGATCCAGGAGGTGACTCGGTCATGGTGCTCGTGTTCGGCGACCGTGGCAGCGATCAGCACGTTTGCGTCCAGGAGGTAGCCGGTCACTCGTCGTCCAACGCGGCCACCACATCGTCAGCACTGACTGTCCGACCGAGTGACAGGACCGGCAGCCCGGAGCGGTTGTCTGTCGACAGGGCGACGGGGGTCTCGAGCTGGGCAAGTCCGCGCAGCGTCAGCTCGGCTACGACGGCAGACAGAGAGCGGCCCTGCTGCTTAGCCAGCTCAAGAGCGCGACGATGCAGTGCGGGCGGGAGATCGACGGTCGTACGCA
>JBBSMJ010000135.1:0-4678 GCA_038233235.1 Actinomycetes bacterium
CCAGCTCCTCCACCGCGTCGCGCATGTGGCGCAGCCAAGCGTCGCGAGCCGCCGGCGTCACCGCGAAGGGCGCGTGCCGCATCCGCAGCCGGGGATGACCCCGGCGCTCGGAGTATGTACGCGGCCCGCCCCAGTACTGCATCAGAAACAGGCACAGTCGCTCCTCGGCGTCGGCCAGCTCCTTTTCCGGGTACAGCGGGCGCAGTACCGGGTCGGCGGCAACCCCGGAGTAGAAGTGGTGCACCAACCGCCGGAACGTCTCCTCGCCGCCGATGGCGGCGTACAAGGTGGTGGTCTCCGGCTGCTCGCTCACCCGTACCATTCTGCCGCCCCGTCGACACGCCCACTCATCGGAGGACCGTTCATGGCCACCACCCGCACGGCCAACGCCCACTGGGAAGGTTCGCTGATGGAGGGCAGCGGCCGGGTGTCGCTGGACTCCAGCAATCTCGGCAGCTACGACGTCACCTGGCCGTCGCGGACGGAACAGCCGGAGGGAAGGACAAGTCCCGAGGAGCTCATCGCGGCTGCCCATTCGACGTGTTACTCGATGGCGCTGTCGCACGCGCTCGCCCAAGCGGGAAGCCCCCCGGACCGCGTCGATACGCGGGCCGACGTGACGTTCCAGCCCGGTCAAGGCATCACCGGGATACACCTCACCGTGCGGGCCAGCGTCCCGGGGATGTCCGCGGAGGACTTCTCCACCCACGCCGAGCAGGCGAAGGACGGCTGCCCGGTCAGCCAGGCGCTGAAGGGCACCACGATCACCCTGGACGCCGCCCTCAGCTGAGCCAGGGCAACGCGGTCAGTCGCCGTCGCGGCGCAGCCAGACGGTGCGCTGCGGCAGCGGAATCTCCACGCCGGACTGGTCGAAGGCAGCCTTGACGCGCTGGCGCAGCTCACGGGCGACCCGCCACTGTTCGAGCGGAGCGGTCTTCACCACCATCCGCACGAGGACGGCGTCGGGCGACAGCGCCTCGACCCCCCACACCTCGGGCGGTTCGAGCACGACGGCGTCGAGTTCGGCGTCATCGGACATCTCCGCAGCGACACTCTGCAGCAGGGTGCGCACTCGTGCGATGTCCTCCCCGTACGCGACCGGGATGTCGACGACCGCCCGCGCCCACCCCTGGCTCTTGTTACCCACCCGCAGGATCTCGCCGTTGCGGACGTACCACACGACGCCGTCGATGTCGCGCAGCCTTGTTGTCCGCAGCCCCACCGCCTCCACCGAACCGGTCGCCTCGCCGACGTCGATGACGTCGCCGACGCCGTACTGGTCCTCCAACAGCATGAAGACACCGGTGAGGAAGTCCTTGACGAGATTCTGCGCCCCAAAGCCGAGCGCGATCCCGGCAATGCCCGCGCTGGCGATGAGCGGAGCGACGTCGAGTCCCAGCTCGCTGAGCACCATCAGCGCCGCGACGGTGAACACGGCAAAGGAGACGATGCTGCGCAGCACCGAGCCCATGGTTTCCGCCCGCTGTCGGCGTCGTTCCGTTGGCGGCAGGTCGAACACGGGTTGGGCGGCGAGCGTGCGGCGCCGCAGCCGCTCCGGTACGGCACCCTCCGCGGTGCGCAGGGCGAGCCGGGTGATGAAGCGGTGCAGCAGGTAGCGGGCCAGCAGCGCGAGCAGCAGGATGAGGACGATGCGCAGCGGCTTGGCGAGCAGCAGCTCGGCGCTGCCGGCCAGGTAGTCGCTGCCGCTGAACCGGAGAACCGTCCGGCACAGCCAGCTCGGGTCCGTCGAGCAGGCTTCCGTCAACGCGTCCAACGGCTCCACGGCGCCCGAGGGTAGTGGCGGGTCAGCTGTCGATGCTCAATCCCAGCTGCGCGGCGAGGAAAGCCGACGTGTCGGCGGACAGCTCGATGCTGCGGCTCACCGCCCGGGCGCCGTGGCCCACGTCGGTCTCCCGCCGGTAGAGCACCGGACGCTCGCCAGCGGTCGCGGCCTGCAGCGCCGCGCACATCTTCCGTGCATGCAGCGGGTCGACCCTTGTGTCGGAGTCGAAAACCGTGAACAGCGTGGCCGGGTAGTCGACGCCCTGACGCACGTGGTGGTACGGCGAGTAGGACAGCAGCCAGCGCAGTTCGGTGGGATCGTCGGCGGTGCCGTACTCGTCGTTCCAGGTCTGTCCCAGCCCGAAGCGCTCGTAGCGGACCATGTCGAGCAGCGGGGCGGAGCAGACCACAGCTGCGTAGAGCTCCGGGCGCTGGGTCAGCGCGGCGCCGACGAGCAAACCGCCGTTCGAACCTCCAGAGATGCCCAGCTGATCGGGCGCCGTCCACTTCTGCTCGACGAGCCACTGGGCGGCGGCGTGGAAGTCGTCGAACACGTGCTGCTTGTGCTCGCGCATGCCGGCGCGGTGCCACTCCTCGCCCTCCTCGCTGCCCCCCCGCAAGTTGGCCACCGCGTAGACGCCGCCCGCCTCCACCCAGGCGAGGATCGTGGCGGCGTAGCCAGGGGTGAGCGGTACGCCGAACCCGCCGTACCCGTAGAGCACTGTCGGGCATGGTTGGGTCGGCTCCCCCTCGCTGTCCACGGCGGAGGAGCGGGACATGACGAACATCCGCACCGGTGTCCCGTCCGCGCTGGTGTAGGTCACCTGGCGGGTATGCACCTCAGGGACCGCCACCTCACCCGGCGCGGACGCCCACAGCGACACGGCCCCGTCGCTGGCCCCCTCGCGGGCCCCGTGGCGGGCGTCGTAGTGGTAGACCCGCGGCGGCGTGGTGTGGTCGGTGTAACCGAACCACGCCTCGTGGCCGCCCTCCGGCCGCTCGCTGATCCCGCCCAGCGCTCCGACGCCCGGCAGCGGCACTTCGCCGAGCCGCTCGCCGCTCGGCAGGTCGTGGATGCTGAGCTCGCCCACCGCGTGCCGGGTCCACCCGGCGAGCAGCACCGGGCGGTCGAGTTCTGGTCCGTCGAGGATGGCGAAGTCCTCCAGCACCGCCTCCGGATCTTCGGGCAGCAGGTCCACCCAGGACTCGTACGCTGGGTCCTGCGGCGAGGTGACGCAGAGCCGCCCGCGTGGAGCGTCCCGATCGGTAGCCACGTAGAGCCGACCGTCGCGGCCGACGTAGAGCCCGGTCTGCGCGTCGACGCCCTCCTGGACGATCCGCAGTGCGGGGGACTCCGCGGGCGAGGACTCCAGGTCGGCGAGCCACAAGTCGTTGCGCGGCGCCGTTCCGGCGGATGCGCTGACCGTGAGCCAGCGCCCGTCGCGACTCACTCCGACGCCGTAGTAGTTGGTCTTGTCCAACCCGTCGCCGAGGACGAGCAGGTCCGACTCCGGGTCGGCACCGAGTCGGTGCAGCCAGACTCGGCGGTGGAACTGCTCCTCCCCAGCGGGAAGGTCAGCTGGGGGCAGCCGGCGTACGTAGTAGAACGCCGCGCCGCCGGGCAGCCAGGCAACGGGGGAGTAGCGGGTGCGGTCCAGCGGACCGTCGACCACCTCGCCGGTGGTGACGTCCATGACGCGCAGCTGCGACTCCTCGTCCCCGCCGGTGGACAGCTGATAGGCGAGGAACGCGCCCTCTTTCGACGGCTGCCAGGCGTCCAGCGTGGTCGTCCCCGTCGGGTCTATCGCCATCGGGTCGAGGAGGACTCGTTCCCTCCCCGGTGAAGAGCCGTCTGCTTCCCGGACCAGCAGTACGGCGTGCTCCTGGTCGCCCCGCCGCCGGGTGAAGAACGCGCGCTCGCCCCGCCAGGCCGGTGCCCCTACTGATCCGGCCCGCAGCAGGTCTGCCATCCGGGCGCGCAGCCGCTCCCGCCCCGGCCACTGGGTGCTCTCCGCGGCATAGAGCGCGTCCTGACCAGCTGCCCACTCACGGGTCTGCGGGGATGCTGGATCCTCGAGCCAGCGAAAGGGATCGGCGACCCGGTTGCCGTGCAGGTCGTCGGCGAGATCGAGTCGATCGGCGGCGGGGTAGTCGCGGCGGGGCATGGCGTGAACTGTAGGCATCCGCCGACGGTCGCGCGTTTTTGCTGGCAAAGGCGGCGGGTGGCGGTCAGACTGTCCCTGTCGGGGATCCGGTGGCCCGGTCCCTGCCGCGTCGAGCCACGTCGTCGGCGAAGGGAGGCACCGGTGACCCAGACGATCGCTCCGCTCGGTCCTCCTCCGGTTGTCGGGCTGAGGATGTCCAGGGGAAGCGTCCCGCTGTCCGCCGTCGTGCCGCGCCCCCGAGGCGGCTGTGTTCGCGGCCGGGTGCTGCTGCTCAATGCGTCGTACGAACCGCTCGCCGTGGTGACCGTGCGCCGCGCCGCGGTGCTCGTTCTTGGCGGAAAGGCCGAACTACTGCACGGCCACGAGGAACAGCTCATGCGTTCCGCCACGATCGTCTTGGCCGTGCCCAGTGTGATCCGGCTCAGTCGCTTCGTGCTGGTGCCCTACCACGCGACGGTGCCGCTCACCCGGCGGGCGGTGCTGCGTCGTGACCGGCATGCGTGCTCCTACTGCGGCCAGTCAGCGTCCACGATCGATCACGTCGTCCCCCGCAGTCGCGGTGGCAGCCACGCGTGGGACAACGTCGTCGCCTGCTGTCTGGCCTGCAACGGGCGCAAGGGCGACCGGCTGCTGTCCGAACTCGGCTGGCAGCTGCGCCACACGCCGTACACGCCCAACGGCACCCGCGCGATGCTCGCCCGGTTCGGGGAGCCGCTCCCGGCGTGGTCGCC
>JBBSMJ010000136.1:0-4673 GCA_038233235.1 Actinomycetes bacterium
AGAGATAGCAGGAGCCAGGGCAACTGTTGGACGAAAACCGCCCCTCCGACCAGACCGGGATCCTCGGTGAGAGAGGCGACCAGCAGCGGACCGGCGGCAAGACGTACGCCGTCACCGACGTTGCTGACAGCGTTGGCTGACAAGAGTCGGGTGAAGTCCGGACCGAGGGGTGGTCGGCCACTCCCACGGACGCGCTTCATCGTTCGCGCCGCGGGGTGGAGGGCGCTTGGTTCAGGGAATGCCGAATGGCGGCAAGGCAAAGCATGAGTGGCTCCTCGAGTTGACGTGGGCCGTGCGTACGGGCACAGCGAGGCGGGGCACCTGCATCGCAGGGCCCGTGCGCGTCTCGAGGGCGCGTGACTAAAGACTCAGGTCATCGACCTGAGCGGGAGAGCTCACCTGTTGGCCAGGTGGGGGTCAGCGACCGGCTACCTCACGCCACGAGACGCCTGCTGCCACCACGTCGATGTTGGACATCCTGCCCACCTTCCCGTAGCGGGAGAAAGGATCAACGGTAGGGGGGATGTCCAATCAATATGTGTGTCGGGCGATAGGTCTCGGCCGGGGTGACCTTGCCAACAGGTTTCGCCTGTCAGCCCTGCTGCACCGGTTGCTGCAGCTCGGTGACCCAGTCCTCCTGGTCCTCGGATTCCGCCCGGACGTACAGTTCACGGCACGGCCCGCCGTACTCGTAGTTGTTGTCGACCGACCACCGATGCATCGCCTGCCACGACTCGCTGATCCGGCTCATCGGGCCAAGGTGCACACCACACACCGCGGTGGCGGCTGGCAGGTCAACCACCTCCAGGCCGGGCAGCGGTGCACCGTCGTAGACATACCCGACAACTACGTCCATGCCCGCCTCAGCTTCGGCATAGGTGGCGATCGGGGTAGCAAGGCTGGCGCGGGTTCCGTCGAGCGCTGACTGAACCTGGTCGAACATCGGGCCAATGCGCTGTCCCAACTCGACCGGGTCCAGGGTGTCGGTCAGTGCGGCCAGCCGCACCGCGGGCACCGGCTTCACCACGTAATCAGCAGACATCTCGCTCTCCTTCTCGATCATCCGGAGCCTTGATTCGACTGCTGCCAGCCGGGTGCTGGAAGCACGCATTTCGTCCTCCAACTCCGTGCGGCGCAGCCGCAACATGCCGTGCAGCTCCGTCACCCCGACCTGGTCTGCTAGGACGCGACCCACCTGGTCCAAGCTCAGGCCGAGGTCCTTGAGCGCCACGATGCGGTTGAGGACGGACAGCTGCTCGGGGGAGTACGAGCGGTAACCGCTCCGCGCATCGACACTGTCGGGCTCGAGCAGCCCGATCTCGTCATAGTGGCGCAGCATCCGCACCGATACCTGCCCGAGTCGAGCGAAGTCTCCGATCAACATGGCACCGTTCTCCCGCCTGACACCGTGTGAGAGTCAACCGTGCGACGTGAAGTCCCTGCGCCTCACTCACTGGCGTACGACATGACCGGACGTGCGCCACCCCTGAAGCCCACCGGCCGCTAGCAGCCTTACTGCGGGCCAGCGACGGCGGCCACCGGTTGGGGGAGCGGGGCGCCAGACCCGTCGCGCCGCCCCTGCGGATCGGGCAGCTCGACAGGCACGCCGGTGGCCGCCGCGGCCCGGGCCGGCGCCGCACCCGCCCACGCCAGCAGCAGCGCATCCTCGCCGCGCAGGAAACGGTGGCAACGCACGCCAGCGGTACCGCGGCCCTTGCTGGGATAGGCGTCGTACGGCGTGACCTTCACGGTGCCGGCGTCGGTGCCGGGGAGTGCGCCCGAGGAGCCGGCGGCGGTCACCACCACGGCGTCCCGCTGCGGGTCCACCGCGCAGCAGGCGACGACCGACGCTCCGGCGGACAGCCGGATCCCGGCCATGCCGCTCGCGGACCGGCCCTGCGGGCGTACGGCGGCCGCGGGGAAGCGCAGCAGCTGCGCGTCGGAGGTGACGAACACGAGATCCTCCTCGCCCGTACGCAACTCGACCGCACCGACGACTGTGTCGCCAGGCTTCAGTGGGATCAGGTCGAAGTCCTCCCGGCTCGGGTAGTCGGGGACGACTCGCTTCACCACGCCCGCCGCCGTGCCCAGCGCGATCCCAGGACCGTCCGGGCGCAGCGTGGCGAGGCAGCGCACCGTCTCGCCGCGTCCAAGCTCGACGAACTCCGCCAACGGGGCGCCGCCGGCCAGGTTGGGTGCAGCGGCAGTCGGCGGCAGCGCGGGCAGGTCGAGGACGCCGAGGCGCAGCACGCGCCCCCGGTCGGTAACCACGCCGATCGTTCCGCGTGCGGTCGCCGGGACAGCGGAGACGACGACGTCGTGCTTGACCCGCCGGTCGTCCCCGGGCGGCACTTCGGTGGTGGTCGTCCGAGCGAGCAGCCCGGTGGAGGACAGCAGCACCAGACAGGGGTCGTCGGTGACCTCCAGCGGTACGGCGGCCACCGGTTGACCCGCCGACTCCAGCAGCACGGTGCGGCGGGGGGTGGCAAACAGCTTCGCCACGTCGGCCAGCTCTGTGGAGACGACGCGGCGCAGCAGGTCGGGGGAGTCGAGAATTGCGGTCAGTTCGGCGACGGCACGGTGCAGTTCGGCCAGCTCCGTACGCAGTTTCTCGACCTCGAGCGACGTCAGCCGGCGCAGCGGCATGTCGAGAATGTGGGTGGCCTGCACCTCGCCGAGGTCGAAGACGTCCATCAACCGCTGTCGTGCCTCGGCACCGTCGTGGCTGGACCGGATGACCTGAACGACCTCGTCGATGTTGTCGAGTGCGGTAAGCAGTCCCTCGACGATGTGCGCGCGTTCTGCTGCCTTGCGACGGCGGAACTCGCTGCGGCGGCGTACGACGGCGAACCGGTGGTCGATGTAGACGAGCAGCAGCTCCTTGAGGCCGAGCGTGCAGGGCTGACCGTCGACGAGCGCCACGTTGTTGATGCCGAAGGAGTCCTCCATCGGAGTGAGTCGGTACAGCTGGTCGAGGATGGCGTCGGCGTTGAACCCACCCTTGATCTCGATGACCAGCCGCAGTCCCTTCTCCCGGTCGGTGAGGTCCTTGACGTCGGAGACGCCCTGCAGCTTCCGGCTGCGTACGGCGTCGGCGATCCGCTCGATGACTCGCTCCGGCCCGACGCCCCACGGCAGTTCGGTGACGACGATGCCCTTGCGGCGAGCGGTGATGCTCTCGACTCGCACGGTGGCCCGCGTGCGGAAGACGCCGCGGCCGGACTCGTACGCCTCCCGCACTCCGTCCAGGCCGACGATCTTCCCACCGGTCGGCAGGTCGGGACCCGGTACGAAACGCATGAGGTCGTCGAGCGTCGCGTCCGGGTGCGCGACGAGGTGGCGGGCAGCGGCGATGACCTCGCCGAGGTTGTGCGGCGGCATGTTCGTCGCCATGCCGACCGCGATGCCCGCTGCGCCGTTGACCAGCAAGTTGGGGAACGCGGCGGGCAGCACCTCCGGTTCGCGCTCGCGTCCGTCGTAGTTGGCGCCGAAGTCGACGACCTCCTCGTCGAGACTCGCCGTCATCAGTGGGGCGGCGTCGGCGGGTCGGCACTCGGTGTAGCGCATCGCCGCCGGCGGGTCGTCGTTGCCCAGCGACCCGAAGTTGCCGTGCCCGTCGACGAGCGGTACCCGCATCGACCAGGGCTGCGCCATGCGTACGAGTGCGTCGTAGATCGCTCCGTCGCCGTGCGGGTGCAGCTTGCCCATCACTTCACCGACGACGCGGGCGCTCTTCACGTGGCCGCGGTCGGGGCGAAGACCCATCTCGGCCATCTGGTACAGGATCCGCCGGTGCACCGGCTTCAGCCCGTCGCGGGCGTCCGGGAGCGCACGCGAGTAGATGACGGAGTAGGCGTACTCGAGGAAGCTGCCCTGCATCTCCTCCGCGACATCGACGTCGAGAATCTTCTCCTCGACGTCGCCGGGAGGAGGGGAAGACGGTGGGGTCCGGCGGCCAGTCATCAGCGAGACTCCTGGATCGAGGGTGGCGGGTGCGTACCTATCTTCGCTTCGTCATCCGCTCGAATCCGCCGCCGACCCGCCCCCATCTTGTTTGAGTGAAGGGTCCCTTCACTCGAACCTATTGGATGAAGGGACCCTTCACTCAGGTGAGCCCGGGGGACGGGGAGACGGGGACGGGGGCGGGGTGGGGAGGGGAGGGGTGGGGAGGGGTGGGCGGGCGCCGACGAGTCGGACGGCGCGGGCGGCCAACCGGCAGCCGCCACGTAACGCTGCAGACGGCTGCGCACCACTCAGGTACGCCGAGAGGAACCCGGCAGCGAAGGCGTCCCCTGCGCCGGTGGTGTCCACGACTGTCGGGTCGACGGGGTCGGCGGGGTCGGAGGGCCCGGCGGGCTCGGTGGGCTCGGCTGGTACGGCGACCGGCTCGCCGCCGGCCGCACACCACACCGCCCCCGCCGCGCCCAGCTTGACCACGGCGGCGGCGTACCGGGTGGCCAGCGCCCGGACCGCGGCGAACGGCTCCCCGTGGCCGGTGAGCACGCGCGCCTCGTCGGCGTTCGCGAGGCAAAGGGCATCGCCGCTCGTCCAGCTCAACCAGGCATCGGCGCCCACAGCGGCGAGCGGCGCGGCCGACGCCGGGTCGACGGAGACACTCGCCCCCCGCGCACGAGCGAGCCGCAGCGCGGCGAGCGCCGCCGGCTGCGCCCCCG
>JBBSMJ010000137.1:0-4658 GCA_038233235.1 Actinomycetes bacterium
CGGCTCGCTCGGTGTGTCTCCCGACTCCTCAGCGAGCTGGTGACTATCGCCGGCGGGCTCGTCGGCACGGTAGGGGTCGGTGTCGCCGGCGTAACTGGCACCGGACGCCGCACGCAGCACCTCCGCGTCGCGGGCGGCCGCCTTCGCGAGCAGATCCTCGATGTGGCGGGCCGTGTCCGGTACGGCGTCGGCGACAAAAGCCAGCGTCGGCGTGTGCCGTACGCCGGTCTGTCGACCGACCTCCGACCTCAGCACGCCCTTGGCGCTCTCCAGCGCGGCGGCGGTTTCGGCCCGGTCGGTCTCGTCGCCGTACACGGTGTAGAAGACCGTCGCCTCCCGCAGGTCGCGGGTGACCCGGGCCTCGGTGATGGTGATGAAGCCCAAGCGTGGATCCTTGACGCGCCGCTCCAACGTCTCGGCTACCACGACCCGGATGCGGTCGGCCAACTTGCGCGCACGTGGGGTGCTCGTGGTCATGGCTCGCCCTCCTCGCTGTTGTCCTCGCTGGTCCCCTCGCTGCTCGCCTCGCTGTACAAGCGCTGCCGGGCGGACAGCAGCTCGATCTCCGGCCGCGCCGCAACCAGCCGCTCGCACGCGTCGAGCACCTCGACGCAGTGCGCTCGGTCTGCGGCCACGACGGCCACGCCCAGCAGCGCGCGCCGGTGCAGCTCGACGTAGCCGGCCTCGGCGGCCGCCACGGCGAAACGCCGACGCAGCTCGGCGACGACCGGCCGTACGACGGAACGCTTCTCCTTGAGGGAGTGCACGTCGCCGAGCAGCAGGTCGAGGCCGAGCGAACCCACCCACATGGCATCCGCGCTGCTCGCCGCGGGGGCGGGCGCGCTGTCGTCCCTTCCTGTCAGTCCTCGACCGGGAGCACCCTCAGACGCGCGGCTTCTCCCGCATCTCGAAGGTTTCGATCACGTCCTCGACCTTGATGTCGTTGTAGGAGCCGAGACCGATACCGCACTCGTAGCCGTCGCGGACCTCGGTGACGTCCTCCTTGAAACGCCGCAGCGAGTCGACGGTGAGGTTGTCCGCGACGACGGTGCCGTCGCGCAGCAGCCGCGCCTTGCTGTTGCGGGTGACAGTGCCGCTGCGGACCAGCGAGCCGGCGACGTTGCCGGCGCGCGGGACCCGGAAGACCTCGCGAACCTCCGCGGTGCCGAGCTGGATCTCCTCGAACTCCGGCTTGAGCATTCCCTTGAGGGCTGCCTCGACCTCTTCGATCGCCTGGTAGATGACCGAGTAGTAGCGGACGTCGATGCCCTCACGCTCGGCGAGATCGCGGGCCCTGCCCTCCGGACGCACGTTGAAGCCGATGACGATGGCATCGGAGGCCGACGCCAACGTGATGTCGTGTTCGGTGATCGCGCCGACACCCCGGTGGATGATCCGCAAGGTCACCTCCTCACCGGTGTCGATCTTGAGCAGTGCGTCCTCGAGCGCCTCGACCGACCCGGACACATCGCCCTTGATGATCAGGTTGAGCTGCTCAAGGCGACCCTTCTCCATGTCCTCGAAGATCTGCTCGAGGGTACGGCGACCACGGATCTGGGCCAGTTGGGCGTTACGCTCGCGGGCCTGCCGGCGCTCCGCGATCTGGCGGGCCACCCGGTCCTCGTCGACGACGAGCAGGTTGTCGCCAGCGCCGGGGACCGAGGTGAAGCCGAGAACCTGCACCGGCCGCGACGGCCCGGCCGTTTCGACCGCCGCGCCGTGCTCGTCGAGCATCGCGCGGACGCGGCCGAAGGCGTCACCAGCGACAACGGAGTCGCCGACCCGCAGCGTGCCGCGCTGGATGAGAACTGTCGCCATGGCGCCGCGACCGCGGTCCAAGTGCGCCTCGATAGCGACCCCCTGCGCGTCCTGAGTCGGGTTGGCCCGCAGGTCGAGCTCGGCGTCCGCGGTGAGCAGGATCGCCTCCAGCAGCTGGTCTATCCCCAGCATGTTCTTCGCCGAGACGTCGACGAACATGGTCTGGCCGCCGTACTCCTCCGCGACCAAGCCGTACTCGGTGAGCTGGCCGCGCACCTTCGCGGGGTCGGCGCCCTCCTTGTCGATCTTGTTGACGGCCACCACGATCGGCACCTCGGCCGCCTGGGCGTGGTTAAGCGCCTCGATCGTCTGCGGCTTCACCCCGTCGTCGGCTGCCACGACCAGTACGGCGATGTCGGTCACCTGGGCACCGCGGGCCCGCATTGCGGTGAAGGCCTCGTGGCCCGGGGTATCGATGAAGGTGACGGCCCGGTCGTGCTGGCCGGCGTGGACCTGATAAGCACCGATGTGCTGGGTGATGCCTCCCGCTTCGCCGGCCACCACGTCGGTTTCGCGGATCGCGTCGAGCAGCTTGGTCTTTCCGTGGTCGACGTGGCCCATGACGGTGACCACTGGCGGGCGGGCGACCAGATCGGCGTCGTCGCCTTCGTTCTCCCCGAACTCGAGGTCGAAGGACTCGAGCAGCTCGCGATCCTCGTCCTCGGGGCTGACCACCTGGACGTCGTAGTTGAGCTCCGCGCCGAGCAGCGCGAGCGTCTCGTCGTTGACCGACTGGGTGGCGGTCACCATCTCGCCGAGGTGGAAGAGCACCTGCACCAGCAAGGCCGGGTTCGCCCCGATGCGATCGGCGAAGTCGGTGAGTGAAGAGCCGCGCGCCAGCCGCACCGGGTCACCGTTGCCGCGGGGAACCTGGACGCCGCCGACCGTCGGTGCCTGCATGTTGTCGAACTCTTGACGCCGCTGCTTACGTGACTTGCGACCGCGAGCGGGCCGCCCGCCGGGGCGTCCGAAGGCACCCGCGGTGCCGCCACGCCCACGCGCACCACCGCGACCGGGGGCGCCGGGGCGGCCGGCGCCGAAGCCGCCGCCTCCACCAGGTCCGCTACGCGGAGCGCCGAAGCCCCCGCCCCCGCGTGGCCCGCCGCTGGTTCGGCCGGGCGCACCCGGACGTCCCGGCGCGCCGGCGCCAGCGCCGGCTCCGGGCCGGCCGGTGGGTCGAGTCGGCATCATGCCGGGATTGGGGCGCCCCATCCCCGGGCGTGGGGGCATGCCGCTGCTGGCGCCCGGACGCGGCTGTCCGGGGCGCGGTGGCATGCCGGGTTGGGCCGGGCGCGGAGGCATGCCCGGCTGGGCCGGGCGCGGACCACCCGGTCGCGCCATGCCGGTGCTACTGGAGCTGAAGGGGTTGTTACCCGGGCGAGGGCCGCCGGGCTTCGGCCGGGGTACCGCCGGGCCTGGCCGGGTGGCAGCACCGGGCTGGCTAGCGGGGTCCGCCTGGGCGGCCGCCGGGCGCTCACCCGGCGCACCGGGCCGGGCTCCGGCCGGACGTTGGCCCGGCGCAGCCGGTCGCGTGGGCTCCGCATCCGTCGATGGACCGGCGGGTGGCCGGGACGGGCTGTCGACCCCCCTGCCGTTGCCGGTGCCCTCGTCCGGGCGCAGCCCGGTGGGTGCGCCGGTGGGTGCGGCTGACGCAGCGGGCTGCACACCCGTCGGCGCCGCTACCGGGGCGGGGCGCTGCGTTGGGGGGGCGGTGGGTCGCTGCGTCGAACCAGGGATCGGCGCGCTCGGGGCCGGCCGGCGTGTGGTCGGACTCGACGTCGCCGGAGGGCCTTGGGGGGTAGCGGCCGTCGGGCTAGCCGGTGCTTCGCCGACCGGCGAAGCACCAAGACCGTCTGCGCTCGCCGGGGCCACCGCCTGGCCAGCGACAGCGGGAGCGCCGCCATCTGGCAGCGCCGTACGTAGTTTGCGGACGACCGGCGCTTCGACGGTCGAGGAGGCCGACCGGACGAACTCGCCCAACTCTTGGAGCTTGGCCATGACGACCTTGCTCTCGACTCCGAGCTCTTTGGCGAGCTCGTAGACCCGGACCTTTGCCACTGTGCTCCTCGTCTCGGTCCGGGCCGTAACGCCGAACCGTCTATTGCGGGTGCATGCTCATCGCTTGCTGCTCATCGAGCGCTCATCGCGTTCTCGACCTGCTTCCGGCTCGGCGATCGGTTCTCGGCGTCGTGCGGTGCTGCGGGTCGTGCGGTGCTGCGGGACGTGCGGTGGCGCCATTCTTCCAGCTTGCGCTCAGGACGCGTCCGGGCTCGTACGCGCCACCCACTCCTCGACGTAGCGTCGCACCGCAGCGGTGTCCAGGGGACCCGCCACCCGGAGGGCCCGCGACAACGCTCGACGGCGTTCGGCGAGGTCGAGGCACTGAAGATCGGGGTGCACCGAGGCGCCGCGTCCGGCGAGCCGCCCAGGAGGATCGGGAACGCAGGCTGGCACCTCGCCGCCCGTGGTCACCACGACCCGCAGCAGCTCGGACTTGGCCGCTCGCGCCTTGCACCCCACGCAGGTGCGCTGCGGGTGTGTTCGGACGGCCGGGCGACCAGCCACCGGGCAGTCTAACGCGCGCCCGGCGCATCTGCGCCGGTGGAGGCGTACGAGTCGGGGTGGATATCGATCCGCCAGCCGGTGAGCCGCGCCGCGAGTCGGGCGTTTTGCCCCTCTTTGCCGATAGCGAGGCTGAGCTGGTAGTCAGGTACCGTCACCCGCGCCGACCGGGCCTCCGCGTCGACCACCTCCACGGCCTGGACCACTGCGGGCGAGAGCGCGTTGCCGACAAACGTGGCCGGGTCGTCCGACCAGTCCACGATGTCGATCTTCTCTCC
>JBBSMJ010000138.1:0-4657 GCA_038233235.1 Actinomycetes bacterium
CCGCCCACCACACCTCACCCCGGCGACCGGCTCCCAGCCGCTCGCGCCACTCATAACCCGGCAGCGGCGGGGACATCTCGACCGGCGTATCTCTCATAGGCCCACGGGTGGCGCGGACCACCGACACCGCGCTGCGGTTGTCCACAGGCATCCACGACGACCGGCCGGGGCGTAGCGCCGTGGCTGGCGGCAAGCGGCAGGCGGCAGGCGACTAGGGGCTTGCTAGGCAAATGTCGTCACCGGTGACGACATCTGCCTAGCAGGTCAGCCAGCACCGCGGAAGGATGCGTCAGCCGTACCGCACTCGTCGGCGGGTAGCGTCCGCGCTGCCGACACCAGCGTCCGCGCTGCCGACCTAAGCGTCCGCGCTGCCGACTATCAGAGTTCGAAAGGTGCCGAATGCCAGAGCCTGCCGAGTCACCGCCGCGACGGACCGACGTCGTAGTCGTGGGCGCCGGCCTGGCCGGACTGAACGCCGCCCGCATACTCACCCGGTCAGGCCTCGACACCGTCGTGCTTGAGGCGCAGGATGCCGTCGGCGGTCGGCTGCGCACCGATCTAGTCGACGGTTTCCGCTGCGACCGCGGCTTCCAGGTGTTCAACACCTCTTACCCGGAAGCCCGCCAAGCGCTCGACCTCGCGGCCTTGGAACTACGCCCCTTCACGCAGGGGGTCGCGGTGTACCTGGATGGGCATCGACACCGCCTTGTCGACCCGCGACGCCACCCACTCGACCTACCCGCGACGCTGCGCGCTCCGGTCGGCTCCCTCGCGGACAAGGCCCGCTTCGCCGTGCTGGCGCTGCGCGACGCCGCCGTTCCGGCCGGCACGCTCATCGCCGCCCCTGATCGGCACACGGCGCAGGCCCTGCGCGAGCGGGGCATCTCCCCCCAACTCATCGACAAGGTGCTCCGACCTTTCCTGGCTGGCGTGTTCCTCGAGGACCGGCTGGAGACCTCGGCCCGGTTCGCCGACCTGGTGATACGCAGCTTCGTTCGCGGCACCATCGCGGTCCCGGCTATCGGCATGTCGGCCATCGCCGAGCAGCTCGCCGCCACCCTGCCGCCACGAAGCGTGTGCCTCTCGACCCCGGTGACGGCGGTGCGGCCGGACCGGGCGGAGACGCCGTACGGCGCCGTGCTGGCTCGTGCGGTCATCGTCGCCACCGACCCTGCGGCCGCCGGCCGTCTGCTGCCCGGGTTGCCGGTGCCGGAGCTGCGGCGGGTGACCACGATCTACCACGCGACGGACGAACCGCCCCTTGCCGAACCCATCTTGGTCCTCGACGGGGAGCGCCACGGACCAGTCACCAATACCGTCGTGCTGACGGCCGCAGCGCCGACGTACTCCACCGAGGGACGCGCCCTCGTGTCCAGCTCGGTGGTCGGCGACTACGGCCGAGACGCCACCGCGCTCGAACGCGCGGTCCGCGGACACCTGGCCACGCTGTACGGCGCCGACACCCGCCGCTGGGAACACGTAGCGACCTACCACCTACCGAAGGCACTGCCTGCCATGACGCCGCCACACGACTTCCGCAAACCCGTCCGCTGGGGCGACGGCTACGTCTGCGGGGACCACCGGGACTCCAGTTCTCAGCAGGGCGCGCTGGTGTCCGGCCGCCGAGCCGCCGAAGCGGTCATCAGCGACCTGCGCTGCAGCGCCGGCGACGCAGCGCGGGGGCAGCGGTGACTCGCCGGCCGCAGGTACTGGCGACCAGCGGCGGCTTCCGCCCGGATCGGCGTACGGGCATGCGGCCCGGTCCGCTCGTCCGCCGGGCACTCGAGCTCTCCGGCGCGCAGCGGCCACGGGTGTGCCTGCTGTCCACCGCGTTGGGCGACGCGACGGAGTGGGTGGCCCGCGGCTACGCCGCCTTCTCCGGCTGGTCGGTCGAGCTGAGTCACCTGGCGCTGTTCCCCATGCCCAACGTCGACGATCCGCGGGCGCACCTACTGGATCAGGACGTCGTGTGGGTCGGCGGTGGGTCGGTGGCGAACCTGCTGGCGGTGTGGCGGGTTCACGCTCTCGACACGGCGTTTCGTGAGGCGTGGGAAGCCGGCGTCGTCCTCTCCGGGGTCAGCGCCGGATCCATCTGCTGGCACCTGGGCGGCACCACCGACTCCTTCGGACCGGACCTGCAGCCGGTGACCGACGGCCTCGGGTTGCTGCCGTACGCGAACGGGGTGCACTACGACAGCGAGGAACAGCGCCGCCCGCTGCTGCACCGGCTCGTCGCGGCCGGGGACTTGCCGACCGCCTACTGCACGGATGACGGCGTCGGCCTGCACTACGTGGGCACCGATCTGGTGGAGGCGGTGACGGACACCGCGGGCAAGGCGGCGTACCACGTCGAACGCGACTCCACTGGTGCCGCGGCCGAAACCCGTATCGAGCCGCGGCTGCTCTAGTCGCCGGTCAGCCGCGAGCGACCTTGGCTGGCTCGGCCGCCGGCTGGTTGGCGGCGTGTTTCGGCGTCGCGCCCGGTGCTCGGGCCAACCGGCTCGGCCACCAGATGCGCCGACCGATGTCGTAGGACAGTGCGGGGACGAGCAGCGACCGTACGACGAGCGCGTCGAGCAGCACACCGAAGCCGACGAGGAAGGCGATCTGCGCGAGGAACAGGATCGGCAGCACCGCGAGGGCGGAGAACGTCGCGGCCAGTACCAACCCCGCGGAGGTGATCACCCCGCCGGTGACCGCCAGCCCGCGCAAGATGCCCGATCGGGTTCCGCGGCGCCACGACTCCTCCCGCACCCGGGTCATCAGGAAGATGTTGTAGTCGATGCCCAGGGCAACCAGGAACACAAAGGCGAACAGTGGCACCGACGGATCGGAGCCGGGGAATCCGAAGAGGTACTCGAACGCGAGTGCGGCCACCCCGAGGGTGGCGGCAAAAGACAGCACCACGGTTGCGATGAGCAGCAGCGGAGCGACCACCGCGCGCAGCAGCAGCACCAGCACGACGAGGACGACCAGCAGCACGATCGGCAGGATGACCGTGCGGTCGCGCTCGGCGGCCTCGCGCGTGTCGAGCTGGATGGCGGTGGGTCCGCCCACGAGCGCAGCCGGGCTCACCGCGTCGAGCTCGCGGCGCAGCGATTGCACCGTACGCTCCGCCGCCCGGCTGTCGGCTGCGTCGGCGAGGGTGGCGTCGAGCTGGACCAGGCCGTCCACAACTCGCGGCTGCTGGTCGCCGCCCGGCCGCTCCGCGCCGACCGGGGCGACGGAGGACACGCCCTGCGCCCCGCGGGTCGCCGCGGTCAGCGCGTCGAGGGCCTCCGCGGGACCGATGATCGCCGCTGGGCTGCCCGACCCGGCGGGGAAGTGCTCCGCGAGCACCTGCTGCCCGGTCACGGACTCCACCTCGGTGAGGAACAGGTCGGACTGCTCGGTCCCCGACGAGTCCAGCCGGGGCGCAAAGGCGGCAAGCGCCGCCAGCACGACCGCGGTGCCGATCCACACCGCGCGGGGGCGTCGCCCCACCAGTCGCGCCACCCGCCCCCACAGCCCACTCTCTTCGCCGTGCGGTGAGCCGTAGCGGGGGCGGAAGGGCCAGAACGCCGCCCGACCAAGCAGTGCCAGCGCGGCAGGAAGGAACGTCAGCGCGACAAGCAGCGAGCAGGCGATGCCGATGGCGGCGACCGGCCCGAGGCCCTGATTGGAGTTGAGGTCGCTGAACAGCAGGCAGAGCACGCCGAGAATCACCGTGGTGCCCGACGCGAGGATAGGCGCGAACACCTGCCGCCAGGCCACCCGCATCGCGGCGAAACGGCTGTTGTGTTCGCGCAGCTCCTCCCGGAACCGGGACACCACCAGCAGCGCGTAGTCGGTAGCAGCGCCCACGACGAGGATGAACAGGATGCCCTGGCTCTGCCCGTTGAGCGTGATGGTGCCGGCGTCGGCGAGTACGTAGATCAGCGCAGAGGCCGTGCCCAGCGCCAGCAACGCGCTGAGCAGCACGATGAGCGGCAGCAAAGGGCTGCGGTAGACGACGAGCAGGATGACGAGTACGACGATGACCGCCACGACGAGCAGCAATCCGTCGATGCCGGCGAACGCCTCGACGAAGTCAGCGAGGAATCCGCCCGGTCCGGTGACGAACGACTCGAGACCCGCCTCCCCCACCACCTCGACTCTGATCTCCTCGACAACGTCGATGGTGGCGTCGCCGAGGTCACCGCGCAGCGGAATGATCACCTGCACCGCGGCGCCGTCTTCGGAGGGGATGGGTGGGGACAACCGGCCGGCGATGCCGTCGATCGCGGAGACGGCGCCGAGGTCGGCAGCCACCGTCTGCAGGTCGGCGTCGGTGATCCCACCCTTCCGCTCGTAGATCACGACAACGGGCAGCACGTCCTGCTCGACGAACCGCCGCTGCAGCTCGCTGACCCGCGTCGCCTCGGCGGAGTCCGGCAGGAACGACGCGTTGTCATTGGTCTGGACCTCGCCCAACCGTCCGGCGAAGGAGCCCAGCGGCCCCGCACCGGCGAGCCACACCACGACGAGCAGGGCGGCAAGCAGGACCGGACGCCGCCATGATGGTTGGCGGCGGGGAGCCTCGGCCGACTGCGCCACGACGTCTCCTCGACTACGGCGATGCGTAGCCGCCGAGGCTAGGCGAGAGGTCCGACAAACGCGCGGCGACGTAGGCTTGAGG
>JBBSMJ010000139.1:0-4644 GCA_038233235.1 Actinomycetes bacterium
CCCCCACTGAGTGAAGGGTCCCTTCATCCAATAGGTTCGTATGAAGGGTCCCTTCACTCGAAGCGGGGGCTGGGGCGGCGGGACCGGAGCGGGGGCTGGGCGGCGGGACCGGAGCGGGGGCTGGGGCGGCGGGACCGGAGCGGGGAGGTGGGGCCGCCGTTAGCGGAGGAGAAGGACCGGGCCGGCCGGTGGGACGAGTTCGCCGATGACGGGCGCGCCGGGCACCTCACCGGCCACCAACAGGCCGCCGGAGGTCTGCGCGTCGGCAAGCAGCAGCAGGTCCTCGGTCGCGACGCGCCCGGTGTCGGTGTGCGGCCTCACCCAGTCCAGGTTGCGGTGGGTACCACCGCTGACGTAACCGTCGCGGACGGCCTGGCGCGCCCCCTCCAGGTAGCGGACCGCAGCGGTGTCGATCACCGCGCTCACGCCACTCGCGCGGGCGAGCTTGAACAAGTGCCCCAACAAGCCGAACCCGGTCACGTCGGTCGCGCAGGTGGCCCCGCCGTCCAGCGCAGCCCGCGCGGCGTCGCGGTTCAGCTGCGTCATCGTCGCTACCGCCTCGGCGAACACCTCGCCGGTCGCCTTGTGCCGGGAGTTCAGTACGCCGATGCCCAGCGGCTTGGTCAACGACAGTGGCAGCCCCGCTCGCCCGGTGTCGTTGCGCAGCAGTCGCTGCGGATCAGCGAGCCCGGTCACCGCCATGCCGTACTTCGGCTCCGGGTCGTCCACGCTGTGCCCGCCGGCCAGGTGGCAACCGGCCTCGCGGGCTACGTCGAAGCCGCCGCGCAGCACCTCGCGGGCGAGGCTGGCCGGCAGCACCTCCCGCGGCCAGGCCAGCAGGTTGACCGCCACCAGCGGGGTGCCGCCCATCGCGTAGATGTCGGACAGCGCGTTGGCCGCCGCGATCCGGCCCCAGTCGTACGCATCGTCGACCACGGGGGTGAAGAAGTCCGCGGTGGCCACAACGGCGCGGTCGCCGTCGATGCGTACGACGGCCGCGTCGTCACCCGAGTCGAGCCCCACCAGCAACTCGCCCTCGGCGTCTGCCCAGGTGGTGCCTACCGCGCCGCCAGCCAGGCCGGCCACCATCTCTTCGAGCTCACCCGGTGGGATCTTGCAGGCGCAGCCGCCGCCGTGGGCGTACTGCGTCAACCGGTACGTCGACGTCGCGCTGCTCACTGTCGTCTCAGGATCCCTTCTCTTCGAGCACCCAGGAGCGTACGGAAATGTGCGCTCCCTGGCGCTCGAGCTGAGCCGCGCCCTCGGCGGTAGTCACCCCGACCTGTTCGGCGAAACCGGGAGAGTGACTGACCACTTCGCCGTCGAAGCTCACCCGGTCGCCCGGCCGGATGCGGTGGTCCTGCTCCGCGCTGTTCATCAGCTGGACCCACACCCGGCGGGTCGGGGAGTCACCGAGCCAGAATCCTTCGTCCGCCGGGACCGACTCGACCGGCGTGTTGCGGGTGGCCAGTTGCGCGCCGAGGTGCTGGCCGAGCGCCGTGTCGTTCAGGGCCACCGTATTGCCGTCCGGGAGGACGAGAGCCCCGGATCGTTCGCCCGTTGGAGTGCCTGCCGAATCAGGTGTCGACGCAGCAGTCGCGCTAGCTGCCGACGAAGCCACCGACGACTCGGCGTGCCGCTGGCCGACTGCGACGCTGCTGGAGAGCGCGCCGCTCGCGACGACCGCGGTGGCCACCGCCGCCGAGGTGCCCGCGGCGGTAAGGCTCGCCTGCACCGGATGCCGCGCGATCCAGCCCCGCAGCGGTTCCAGGGCGGCGCCAAGGCCAAGCCACGGGACGAACGCGGCCAGCTGACGTCGGCGTTCGACCAGCGGTGGCGACAGCGCGGCGCAGGTGCGGCACGTCAGCAGGTGACTGCTGGCACCCACTCCCCGCTGCCGTCGCTGGTCCCCCGAGGACAGCGCCAGCAGTACCGAGCGGCAGTGCGGGGTGGGCAGGTCGACGTTACGAAGGGCCAAGAGGTAGTGCACACGTAAACGCGCGCGGGCGCGCGCCAGCCGGGCGGAGACGGCTCCGGAGCTGGCGCCGTCCTCGGTGGCCAACGAGGCGGTGTCCCGCCCCGACACTTCGTACTCGGTCAGCAGCCACCGCTCGTCCGCCGGCAGCGCAGTGACGGCTGCACCGATCGCCGCCTGCTCCTCGCGGAGCAGCACGACCTCGTCTGGCGCCGCCGAGGCGACCGGCTCGTGCAGCCGATGGGCGTGCTTGCGGTGTCGGTCGCGCTCTCGGTCCAGCGAGGCGATGAGGTTGCGGGCGACAGCGATGCCGTAGGGCAGCACGGCCGGGCGGTCCAGCCGGTGCCGGGTCTCCAGCAGCCGCGCGAGCGTTTCCTGGACGACATCCTCTGCGGCGTCCGGATCGCTGACTCGGGCACGCACCACCCGACGCAGCGGCTCGACCGTGGCTAAGACGTCACCGTCGGTGATAGCGTCGGCGCGCACGCGATTGTTCACTGGGCTGTCCTGTTGTTCGGCGGACGGTGACCTACCGCACAGATGTAGGACGTCATGAGGGGCACGCCAAAGCGTCTCATCTGGCCCCGCCTCTCGATACGCACCATGCTGTCAGTATCGGAGGTGCGGGATGCCCCCGGACGCACGTCGCGCCCAGCCATCAACCACCTCAGCACCGACTCACAAGGAGCGCCGCACCCCATGACCACTCAAGCTATCGACTTCGGCAGCGGGATCGAGGACGCCTTTTCCCGCGTGGCGGCGTTCGTCCCGAAGCTCATCGTTTTCCTCATCATCCTGATAATCGGGTACTTCGTCGCGAAGATCCTCGCCAAGGTGGTGAGCAAGGTGCTCGACCGCGTCGGCTTCAACAAGGCCGTCGAGCGTGGCGGGATCGGCAAGGCGCTCGAGAGCAGCAAGCTTGACGCGTCGGACATCCTCGCGAAGCTCGTCTTCTACGCGATCATGCTCTTCGTCCTGTCGACAGCCTTCGGCGTCTTCGGGGAGAACCCCATCAGTGGCTACCTGCGTTCGGTCATCGCCTACCTTCCGCTGGTCTTCATCGCCATCATCATCGTGGTCATCGCCTCGGCGATCGCCGCCGCCGTCAAGGCGCTCATCCAGAACAGCCTCGGCGGTCTGTCCTACGGCAAGATCCTGGCCAACGTGGTCTCCGGCCTGATCCTCGCCTTCGGTGTCATCGCCGCGCTCAACCAGTTGAACATCGCCACCAACGTCGTGAACGCGGTGCTCTACGCAGCACTCGCCGCGATCGTCGGCATCGTCGTGGTCGCTGTTGGTGGTGGCGGTATCCAGCCCATGCGCGAGCGTTGGGAGTCCTCGCTGCAGAAGTACGACGAGGAGAAGCCCAAGGTGGCGCAGGAAGCGAAGTCGGCTCCTTCCGTCCGTGAGCAGGCCGAGCAGGCGAAGCAGAAGGCCCAGCAGACCTCCTCCCAGCCGTCGAGCCAGCAGTCGAGTTCGAGCGGTAGTTCCGGAGGAGCCACCGCTCCCCGCCGCTAAGTCCTCCCGCCCCCAGCACGGGGGCCTCTCCCCACCTCACCTCACACGTACGAAGGGTTGTGTTTGCCATGAGCATGTTGTCCTACGACGACGCCCAGCGGATGCCGGGCGCGACGATGTACGCCACCGACGGCGACAAGGTCGGCAAGGTGACCGACGTCTACATCGACGCCGACACCAAGGTGGCCGAGTGGGCCCTCGTCGACACCGGCTTCTTCGGCACCAAAGAGAGCTTTGTCCCGCTCGCCGAGGCGCGGATGGAGGGCGACGACCTGCACGTGCCGTACAGCAAGGACCAGGTGAAAGACGCTCCCAACGCCGAACCGGACGGGGAGCTCTCCCAGGACGAAGAGGCGCGCCTCTACGACCACTACGGGCTCACCTACACCGAAGCGCCCTCCGACAGCGGCCTGCCGGCCGAGGCGACCACTGGGCAGGCACCGGTGGAGCCGATGCCCGTCGCCGCGCCGGCGCCTGCGGACGACGCGATGACCCTCTCCGAGGAGCGGATGGACGTCGACGTCGTACGCCGTCCTTCGGAGTCGGTGCGGCTCCGCAAGCACATCGTCACCGAGATGCAGACGGTCACCGTGCCGGTCACCAAGGAGAAGGTGCGCGTCGAGCGGGAGCCCATCACCGAGGCCAACAGGGACCAGGCGATGGACGGCCCGGACCTCTCCGAGGAAGAGCACGAGGTCGTGCTCACCGAGGAGCGGGCGGTGGTGACCAAAGAAACCGTCCCGGTAGAGCGGGTACGGCTGGACAAGCAGGAGGTCACAGAGAACGTGACCGTGCAGGAGGAGCTTCGCAAGGAGCAGGTCGAGGTCGACGACGACACGCGTCGCACCGAGGAGCTCTAGTCCATGACCACTCCCCGCGACTCGTCTAGTACGGGCGCCTACAGCGTCGGAGCGGAGCGGCCGAAGCGCCGCTTCCCCTGGTGGTTGCTGGCGTTGCTGGCCCTGCTCCTGCTCGCCCTCCTGCTGCTAGCGCTGAGCCAGTGCGGGACCGACGACGACACCCGCGCCGTTCCGGTGGTAACGACCAGTTCGGCGCCGTCGGAGGAGCCGACCGTCTCCCCAGAACCGACCACTCCCGAGGAGACGCCCGAGGTGACTCCTTCTCCGGAGCCGACGAGCGATGTCGGGACC
>JBBSMJ010000140.1:0-4632 GCA_038233235.1 Actinomycetes bacterium
CCGCCCTCCGCCACGGCCGTTGGGAGCTGGACCTCCGGGCAGTGGCCGCGCTCGCCGCCGTGGCGCTGTGCGGCGCCGCGCTCGGCGGCATCTACCTGTGGCAGTCCCGCCCCACCGTGCTGCCCGTTCCGACCGCTCGCGCCGAGGTCGTCCAGCCGGCGCCCTCGGCAACGGACGTCGGTTCACCGGCGGCCGCACTCGCACCGCCCGCTGCACCCCCGACCACTGGTGCGATCCCGGCAGCGCCGCCGCCCGCTGCGACCGCGGCGTTGGTCGTCGACGTACAAGGCAAGGTGCGCACGCCCGGGCTGGTCAGCTTGCCGCCCGGATCCCGGGTGGCCGATGCCCTGGCCGCCGCCGGCGGCGCGCGCCCGCGCGCAGACACCAGCGAGCTCAACCTCGCCCGGCCACTGGTCGACGGTGAGCAGGTGCGGGTCGGGCTGGGGGCGTTGCCCGGACAGCCGGACGCGGGCGGTGCGTTGCCCGGTGGGGTGTCGGGGGCCGGGCCGGGCGGGCCGGATGCGTCGCCTCCGCTCGACCTCAACACCGCCACCTTCGAGCAGTTGCAGGAGCTACCTGGCGTGGGGCCGGTGCTTGCGCAGCGCATCCTCGACTGGCGGACCCAGCAGGGCCAGTTCACCGCGGTGGAGGAGTTGCAGGAAGTCAGCGGGATCGGCGAGGTGCGCTATGGAGAGCTGCGCGACCTCGTCCGAGTGTGAACGCTCCTCCCGGTGTACGCGCCGAGGGTGACGAGCGGGGGCAGGATCTTCGGCTCGTCCCGGCCGCGGCCGCCGCCTGGCTCGCTGCTGCGTTCGGCGTCTCGCTGTCCGGTGCGGACGCGGTCGCCTTTGCCGGGTTGGTCACCGTGGTGGCGTTGGCCACAGTGGCTGCCGCATCGTCAGCGAGTCGGTGCTTGCGCCGCCCCGATGGCGTCCAGGTTGTTGCCGAAGGTTCGAGGTCGGCCGGTTCGAGGTCGGCCGGTTCGAGGTCGGCAGGTTCGAGGTGGGTGCAGCGCGTCCGGTGGCGGTCGGGCTGGCTCCGCGTGCTGGCCGCCGCAGCGTGCTGCGTCGCGGGCGGGGCGGGCGCGGCTGCGCTGCGGGTTCTGGCGGTGGAGCGGCCGCCTCTGCCTGCTCTAGTTGAGCAGCGCGCCAGCGCGCAGGTGCGGCTCACCATTACCGGTGATCCCCGGATGCTGCCGGCGCAGCCGAGCGGCCCTGCGCTGCGGCCGCCCCTCGTGCTGGTGCCGGCCCGCGCCAGCAGGCTGGTGTCCCGCGGCTCGACTGTTTCTCTGCGGGCGCCACTGCTGGTCCTCACGACCGACCGGGACTGGCTGCGGCTGCTCCCCAGTCAGCAGGTCACCGCCGTGGGCCGGCTCGGTCCCGCCCGCCCCGGTGACGCCAACGCCGCCGTGCTCTCCGCTCGCGGCCCGCCGCGAGAGGTGACGTCGCCGTCCACCGTCCAGAGCGCTGCCGGGCTGCTGCGCGCGGGACTGCGGGAGGCGGTGACCCCGTTGCCGCCGGCGGAGCGCGGCCTGCTGCCAGGACTCGTCCTCGGCGACGTCACCGCGATGCCGCCAGAGCTGGTGGAAGACTTCCGGACGACCGGCCTCACCCACCTCACGGCGGTTTCCGGCGCCAACGTCGGGATCGTCATCCTCGCCACCTTGTGGGCGGCCCGCTGGGCGGGCTTGCGCGGGTTGGCCTTGCCGGTGGTGGCGGCCGCGGCGATGGTCGGATTCGTGGTGCTGTGTCGCCCGCAGCCCAGTGTGCTGCGGGCCAGTGTCATGGGCGCCGTCGCCTTGCTGGCGCTCGCCACTGGGCGGCGTCGCCAAGGTATGCCCGCGTTGGCGGCGGCGGTGGTGGCGTTGGTGCTGGTCGATCCGTGGTTGTCCCGCTCCTACGGCTTCGTGCTCTCGGTGCTGGCGACTGGCGGCATCCTGCTGCTCGCTCCCGGTTGGCGGGATGCGTGGGCGCGTCGGGTGCCCCGTCCGGTGGCCGAGGCGCTGGCGATCCCGATAGCCGCGCAGGTGGCCTGCGCCCCGGTCATCGTGCTGCTGGCCGCCCAGGTGAGCCTGGTGGCGGTCCCGGCCAACCTGTTGGTGGCGCCCGCCGTACCCCCGGCGACGGTGTTGGGCGTCTTGGCGGCCGTGACCGCTCCGGTCGCACCGCCACTGGCCAGTGCTCTCGGTCGGCTCGGCGGTGTCCCCGCCGGGTGGATCGCCGACGTGGCGACCGTCGGCGCCAGGGCACCCGCTGCGGCATTCCCCTGGCCGCAGTCCGCGGGGGGTGCTGTGGCGCTCGTGGGGCTGCTGCTCGCCGGCCGGCTGGTCGTCGGCCGCCGCTGGCCCCGTCGGCTGGCGCTGGCCGCCTTGGCGGGTGGGTGCGCCCTCCTCATCGGTGGGCGGGTGGTCGTTCCGCCGGGCTGGCCACCCTCCGGATGGGTGCTGGTCGCGTGCAACGTCGGCCAGGGCGACGCCCTCGTACTCTCTGCCGGGCCGGGCGCCGCCGTCGTCGTCGATGCGGGTCCGGAGCCCGAAGCGGTGGATCGCTGCCTGCGGACGCTCGGCGTACGCCAGGTGCCGCTGGTCCTGCTCACCCACCTCCATGCCGACCACGTGGAGGGGCTGCCCGGAGTGCTCCGCGGACGGGTAGTCGGCGAGGTGCAGGTCGGTCCGCTCGACGAACCGGCCGGGGAGGCGAGACGGGTCCGCGGCTGGGCGCGGGTGGCCGGCGTGCCGGTGACGCGCGCTGGCGTCGGCGAGGTGCGCCGTGCCGGAGCGCTGCGCTGGACGGTGATCTGGCCAACCCACGTACTCACCGGAGACGCGTCGCAGCCCAATGACGCGAGCGTCGTCATCATGGCCGAGCACGCCGGCGTACGGATGCTGTTGACCGGGGACGTGGAGCCGGCTGCCCAGCGCGCGCTGCTGCGGCTGGGGGGTGATCTGCGTGCCGACGTGCTCAAAGTTCCGCACCACGGCTCCGCGCACCAGGACGACCGGCTGTTGGTCGCCGTCGGGGCGCGGGTCGCGGTGACCTCGGTCGGGGTGGACAACAGCTACGGGCATCCTTCTCCCGAGACCCTCGACGAGCTGGTCACTGCGGGAGCGCGGGTGCTGCGCACCGACCGGGACGGCGACGTGGCCGTCGTCGGTCCGGGCGACGAGCTGCAGGTCGTGGTGCGCTCGCCCACCGGAGACGTCACTGGTCCGTGAGAGGGTCGACGCAAATGGGCACCAGCAGGAGCGCGCTCGGGGAGGACGACTCGGCTTCTCCCGCCGCGGTCACGCTTGCGCTAGGCCCGGAGGAGCTGTTTGCGGACCGAGTGGTCGCCGGCGTCATCGCCCAGGTGCGCGCCACGGATCCCGGCGCCGACGTCCGCGACGTGGCGGCCGGAGAGCTCGAACCGGGGGTGTTCGCCCAACTCACCAACCCGTCCCTGTTCGGGGAGCTCACAGCGGTGGTGGTGCGTGCGGCGCAGGACCTGACCAAGGAAGTGGTCGGTGAAGTCGTCGGCTACCTCGCCGACCCGGCCGACCATGTCGCCCTCGTGCTCACCCACTCCGGGATAGCGAAGAACAAGGCGCTCATCGACGCGACCCGCCAGCGCGGAGCCCGCGTCGTCAGCTGCCCCAAGGTGGTGCGCCCCAGTGAGCGGGTGACTTTCGTTCGCGAGGAGTTGGGCCGGGTCGGGCGGACGACGACCGAGTCGGCGGCACGTGCCCTGCTGGACGCCGTCGGCACTGACCTGCGGGAGATCGCCAGCGCCTGCGCTCAGTTGGCCGACGACACCGAGGGACTCGTCGACGAGCAACTGATCGCCCGCTACTACCGGGGACGGGCGGACGTAACCTCTTTCCAGATCTCCGATGCGGCGGTGGAGGGCCGCCTCGCCGACGCCGTTGCGCAACTGCGCTGGCTGCTCTCGGTAGGTGGCTCTCCGTTGGGGGTCACAGCGGCGATGGCGCTCGGCCTGCGTGCCCTCGTCCGGGTCGCGGGGGCGGGGCGCGCGCCTCGGTCCGGCGACCCGACGGGTGACGCGAAGATGCCGCCGTGGAAAGCGGACCGGGCGCGGCAGCAGTTGCGCGGGTGGACACCGGTCGGCATGACGGAGGCGATTCGTGCGGTGGCCGCTGCGGATGAAGAGATCAAGACCGGCGCGGCAGACAAGTCCTACGCGGTGGAGCGTGCGGTCACTGCTGTCGTGGCGGCCCGCAGTCGCAGATAGGTCAGCGCGCGGCGACGCGGCGGGCCATCGCCGACTTCTTGTTGGCGGCTTGGTTGCGGTGAATCACCCCGGCGCTGACGGCCCGGTCGAGCTTGCGTCCGGCATCCCGCAGGAGCACGGAGGCGCGGTCCGACTCACCAGCGTCGGCTGCCTCGCGGAAGCGCCGCACGGCCGTCTTCAGCGAGGACCTCACCGCCTTGTTCCGGTGGCGCGACTCCTCGTTGGTGCGGTTGCGCTTGATCTGGGACTTGATATTCGCCACGCGGGACAGGCCTCGGCTCTCGCAGTCAGTGGTCGATCTGTCGGCATCCGGATGCTACCAGTGCTGCTCCGCCATGACGGGGACGCCGCCGACCCCGCAGGAGCTGACGGTATCGAAGCAAGCACGGAGGGTGACATTCTGAG